>NZ_JAGGQN010000050.1:0-56909 GCF_018613275.1 Bacillus sp. ISL-4 | reverse complement strand
CATTGGAGTCATGGACTCTTCCCCTAAACCGATTGGAGTAAATTCTTTAACCCATTTATAAATGGTAACTTCTGATACGCCATATTCGCCGCTTAATTCTTTGACCGAATTACCCGAGTGATAAAGATCTACAATAGTCTTCTTGAATTCATTATTGTACTTTTTACCTGTATTCTTACGTTCCAAGACGGACACATCCTCTCAAAAATCATTGTAAGGACTTAACTAAAATGTGTCCATGAAACTATACTAACTCCACTTTCTATCAATTTTAGTTATACTTGGATTATTAAGCACCCGTAATCCTTCATCTGTAATTTTGAAAACTGCTCTCCTAACAACTTTAATAAGTCCTGCTTTATCCAGGTAGGTCCTTGCCCAACCTACTCGATTAACTAACAATGTTTGCTTACCGCTAGGTAGCATTTCAGCAACATCTTCTTCAGTCAAATTAAAATAGCTTGCTAATATTGTATATAAATCTTGTAAACGGTACTCTTTTTTGTCTTCTAATTGTTTCAAAAATGGATACATAAAATCTTGATAACCTGGTACAGCCATAAAAATACCTCCCAAATACTTAATCATTTAAATTATAACAGCATATGGTAATATTTTTATAGATGCTATAATGAGGAGGAAGTTTCAATGACAATAAGCGAATTAGGTAATGAACTTAGAAACATGTACCAAAGGGTGTCTTCCATGTTAACATTTCTGGTTCTTTCTCAAGTAAATCTCTTACCGTATCCAATTTGCCACTTTTGATGGCACCTCTAATGTCTTTCGCAATTTGAGTTTTATCCATTTAGTTTCTCCTTTAGGTCTTCTATTATTTTAATAATATCATCTAAGTCTGAATCCGCCTTTAGGGATATTTCTTCAAATTAAAAAGTTGATAGAACCAACTTACCTCGGTTTTATCAACTTTCAATTTCCGACTATCTTTTTATTCTTAGTTTAGAAATTAATGCTTCAATACTTTCTGAAATAACCTCAAATGAATTCCTTTCGAGATCCTCTAACTTTACTTTACCGTTCTCATTATCAATTACCATTAACAAACCATTCCCTTCGATACCTAAAGGGATATTTTCTAGTCTATTGTTATGATTGCTCTTATACCCCTCTAAGGTCCCTCGGAATGAATCAAACTCGAAGTTTGGCAAAACCGCATCTAATTTAATATAGAAATCATTTAAAAATCCGTCTAAATTAGCGAACCAATACGAATTAAAAAATTCAATAATTGATTTATGGAATCCCACCCCTAAGTTCTCTTCTAACTCCTTTAAGTCATGTAAAGTAGTTTTTTCTACAGGTTTCCATGTAATATAATCTTCTTCGTCAACTTCACCTTCATAAATTATTGAATTAAGCTCTTCAGTAACTGAAGTCTTAAATAAAAAGTTCATTCCTTCATCAGCAAGATCATGTCTCATACTGAAGTATTGGCCCATTGATTTCTTAATTGACAAAAAATCACCCTTTCCGTTTTTACTTTATTAAACCAATTATAAGACATAAAAAACCTTGAAAAGCTTAAGCCATTCAAGGTTTAAAAACATTTACATTATATTTTAGGAATGTCAACCACTTCGCCTGGTGATATATTAATAAGAATATCAGGAATGTTTGGGTTATTCTTTTTCAACTTATACTTTTGGATTTTTGTTAATTCAGGGTCAAAGGAAATATTCTGAGATTTAAACTCAAAGTTTATAAGTTTATTGTAAATCTTATTCAAAAAACCTTTCCATTCCTCTAATGAAGAACTTGAAACTTCATCTGAATCTTCTAACATACGATAGCCGTCTGCATAATGAAACATTAGTAAACCGGTACCTAAATCACAAGCCTCGTTTTCTAAAATAACTCTTGGTACATCAAATCCACTATTCCAATTATAATTTGCAGCAAAATAATGAAGAAATAAAGGGTTTTCTATATTCGTTAACTCATTGATTATTATTTCTTTATCTGTATCATAAAGTAGCTGTTCAAGGAAACTAATATCTTTCTTATCCATAAGAACTTACCTCCATACAATATACATTTATTTATTTTCTAATTGTTTAAGCTTTCTCTCCCAAAGTTCTACTGTTGCACCTTGACTAGGATACAAGGGTAAACCATTCTCTTGCAATTTCCTTAAATTATTTTTTAACTCATAAACATCCTTTTGTAAACTATTAACACTTTGATTAATATCCATTTTGTTTAATGCTCTTTCAACCACTTCATTATAAACAGAATGATAACCCCTGTGCCTGGACATGGTACTTATATCATTATCTGGCACTCTTAGAAAAATACCATTTGATGAGTCATCAAAATTCATTCCTATTTTTTGAATAACAGGGTTTTTTGCCATTTCAGAAGGAATTATATGTTGTGCTTGATAACCACTCCATTTTGTAGAACGTTTAAGCCCCATATCTTCCATCATATTTTTCCCTAACTTATTGGAGTTACCTCCAGTAATAACACCTGGATTACCAGGGATAAGTCTATTAGAATTATCTATCCCCTTACCACTAACCTCAGACTCCACTCTCGCCATTGAAATTAACTGTTCTTTTAATCCAGTACCATTAACCATATTATAAGGTACTGCCCCTGCCAACGACAGTTGGTTTTTAGGATTGTATGGCAATAGGTTAGGGATAGTGGCCAGTTCTTTTGCCTTCGTAACGCCCTTTACTGCAGCTGCTTTTGTTGTCGCTACGCCAGTCTTTGTTACGGCTCCTGCGCCTTTTGTTCCTACTACTGATGTGACGACTGTTCCAAGAGCATAGGATACCCAGTGAGACCGCGAATAGGCATTTCCATTTACCATATCCCGTTCATATGAATCCGAGATGGACTTGGATATATATTTATAGGATTTTATCGGGTGCATGATCGAATTTGCTAGACCTTCAACCGCTTCCCCAGGGTCTGTGACGAGATCCCAAATTCCTGTGACAAAGTCTTTACCTACATCATAAAGGCCTACGCCGATTCCTTTTGCAACGTCTGCCGTTTGCTTGGACGCTTCAAGCTGCATCACATATTGCTGTTGTGTGGGACCTAAGTTTTCATATCCGATCTGATTCGCGATTTTGAGGAACTCATCTGGATTTGTTACATGATCGAGTTGTGCCTTCAATTCTTTGATCCGACGATTCTCTGCTTCCTCTTGCTTAACCTTCAGATATTCCGCGGTCTCTTTCTTCCTAACTTCTAGGTTTTTATAGGCTTCACTATTTTTATAAGCCGTTGCATTAAAATAGAGAGGGGATACTACTCCTCCTCTTGTACTGGATACTTTCAATTGCTCCATGAGTGCCGTCACTGCCGCCTGGTCCTCTTCAGATTTAGCGTATTCTTTCGTCCACTTATGATCGATCTCGTTTACTTTGTCTATCGTTTGGGTCCGTTTTGTTTCAGCCTTCTCGATATTTTCAAAGAACGCATCGTCAGAGAAGGGCTCTAACTGAATGATATCATCAATTCCGGAGAATATTTTTTTCAGATCATTTTTCTGGGCTGTGACCATTTCCTTGGAATTTCGACTGGCGCTTTCCAGCTCTTCCTCTAAAAAAGGGACCGTAACCACGGTTTCACTAAGGTTCGCTTCGATTGTATCTCCTTGAATTCCACTTAAAAAGGCAACATGCCGATTGATCAAACGCAGCCAAGAATCCACGACATCGATCTGTGCTTTGTAAAACCCTTTAATGGCCTCTGCTCCTTGACCCTGTAGCTCATCATCCAAATTAACGATACTCTCAAATCCTTTTTTTAATTCAGTGAGCTGTTCTTTCAGATCCTTATATTGTCCGACACGTGTTTGCATGGCAGAAACTAGTGTTTGAGATTCGTAAATCATAGACATTATTGAAAGTCCTTTCAACTTCTTTTCTTATAACTAGATTTCATTTGTATGTAATATTTTTATTCACTGTAAAATTATGGACTAAATATATTTTAGAAGAGTTTCTATATTTATTCAAGAATTGAAGGGGATTTCACTAAACAATTGTTTTTTCAAAATCTACTTTAACATAAGCCTAAAACACTTTGAGACGCAGTAATGATGTCCAGCGGCACTGAACATAAATTCGAGTTCTCCTTTTGTGCATGTTAGTAAGTGGTTCAACTTTTGCTAAAGGTACTAATATTGTTGATATTTGATCTTTTGGGACAACCCAAAATAATAGAACTGCAAAGGAAACTGTTCCACTTAACCCCACGAATATCGCATAAAATAATAATCCGAAATTTAAAGCCTTCTTATAATTCTCTTTATTTGTAGACATCAATATCAAAATTCACCACCTAATTTTAATTTTGTTTTAACCACTGTTTTTTAGAATTACTTATCATCTTCTAACCCTGCCTTTACTCCTACTCCGATACCATAACTTATTATTCTCGTATTCCTTAAAACGGCGAAGCAACTCTCTTTTTGGGGTAACCACCTGTAAGTTCAGTCAAAAATCCCCTACACCTCAATCTTTTACGACAAATAAAAAAAATCCATCTTGAAAAAAGATGGATCATTTTCTATCTGTGTTGCTGTGCCGACTTAGTTTTCACGCAGAGTTGATTGGAGCGGGTGTGCGAGACTCCTGCGGGAAATACGTGTCCAAGGGAGACCCCACAGGCGCAAAGAGCGCCGAGGAGGCTCCCGGACCGCCCGCGGAAAGCGAGTGCCTGCAGTGGAATGAAACGATCAAAGCACACCCTCCAACATGCTCAAGTGGTATGCCCCCTATCATGCGGACGATTGACTTAATTAATTCATGATCCACTTGTTTCTGCTTCAGCTACCCTTTTGACACGTTCTAAAAATTCAACTACCACTTTATCGGTAGCAAATAGTAAAAGTAATTTCAAAAACCACTTTAACGGGCGACTGGTGACTGTATATGTAAAGGAAGTCTTATTGTCATTGATTTTATTTAGTTCATAAAAAGCTGTAATTTCAAACATTTTAGCAAGTATAAAGCCCACTTTTAGCTTTTTCTCATTAGTTTCATTTAAATATTCCAATGTTTCTATATCATACTCTTCTGTTCGTTTTCCTTCTCGATATTTTTGGCGATATACGCTTCCAACCACTTCTTCCGTTATTTTAACGGGCTTGTGTTCAACTACTTGAGGCATGATTTTTTGCATATTTTCTACGGAACCATCAAGAAACTTCCAAACTTGTTCAATTGGAGCGTTTATTTCTATGTCTCTTGTCCATTTTTTCAATGATAATCACCTCTGTCTTCATTATATTTCCTTTATTATGTAAAACCAACTTTCCAACTGATAATTCGTTACATTTATCACCTAGATACAATAAACAACTCTTTTTTTGAATTTAAATGTCTTTTTGTAAATAAATTACTTTATTAAGATTCTCTTTTTTAGTGTTATTCTTGTATAATAAACGAAACGGTTACTTTTTCAGGAGAATCCTATGAATTTTATTTATATTAATCAACACATATTAGATAACCTCTTTTATATCTTGGTAAGTATTTTGATTTATTACATTTTATTGGATCATGGCAAAAGGTTAAGTCAGTATGGCAAGACCCTTATTACTGCATGCATGAGCATTCCTATTATATTATGTATGAAGTTTCCTATTTATATAGATGAATATTGTGTCCACGATCTCAGGCAAATTCCTTTTATAATAGGGACACTTTATGGTGGTTGGCCTGTAGGGGCTGCTCTGTTAGTCATCATATTAACTTTTAGGTTTGCTTTTTATGGTTTCAATTTCCTTACGTTAACTGTTTATATCGTTATATTTATTTTAACGGCTCTATTTTCTTCCAAATTCAATAATTTCAATCGAAAAAATAAGCTAAATGGCTCCATACTATTAATTTTGTTTCTAGGAATACTGACCAGCTTGATTTCACTCGGTATGTCTGATTATTTTCGAATAACGGAGGCGTATGTATTTTACTTTATTATCCTCCCTCCTTTCATTATCGCTGTAGCTGTATATATAATGGAAATTTTAAAAGATGCCATTTTAATCCGAACACAAATGATCAGGCTTGAAAAAATGGAGGTAGTCAGTCAGCTTGCGGCCAGTATTTCACATGAAGTTAGAAATCCTTTAACCGTTGTGAAAGGATTTGTTCAACTGCTAAAGGCTCCTGATCTAACCCAAGAAGTAAAAGAACAATATATACAGCATGTCGTTAGAGAGCTTAATAGTGCAGAATCCATTATTAGTGAATATTTAGCGTTTGCAAAACCTGCAATTGAAAAAGTGGATCCTATTTCAATTAACCGTGAGATAGGATATGTACTTGAAATGATAAAACCATTGGCCAGCATGAATTTAGTTACTATTTCTGAACAGTTGACTCCAGGCATTACCCGAGGGAATGTTCAACATTTCAAGCAATGCTTCCTGAACCTGATTAAAAATGGTATTGAGGCAATGCCAGAGGGTGGGGAACTCAGTATTGTTTCCTATGTAAATAATTTCGACATCATTATCGAAATAAGTGACAATGGAATAGGCATGAATAAAGAACAAATAAATCGTTTTGGCGAACCTTATTACAGTTCCAAAGAAAAAGGGACAGGGTTGGGATCAATGGTAGCTGTTAAGACCATCCAAACGATGAATGGTACACTTCATATAACTAGCCTTTTGAATAAGGGAACAACGATTTCAGTGACACTTCCCGTTTATCAAGAAGGTTATTCTGTAAAATAATAAAAAAAGTCCGCCATTATCGGCGGACTTTCAAACTGTAGACAAACTCGATGAAAACTCGGTTTGCCTGCAGTTTTTTTATTTAAAAAGTTCAGTTGATTTCAGAAATCCGCTCCCTTTCCGCCGACTGTCTGCCAAGCCGCATCAAAGCAAGCGCCTGTGGGGTCTCGGCTAGCCAGTAATTCGGCAGGAGTGTCACAAATTTCTTCAATCCAATGAGGATTACAGTAAAAACGATAAAAACCGGAGCACTTTATTCGACAAGCTACACTGTCTTGGGCCATTGACGCAGTTTATCGACCTAAACCACACAATATTCGGCCGTTCACGCACAGTATTCTACCTACCCCACATAGTATTCGACCGTTCATGTTCGACCTTCACTCACTATTCGGACTCTGAACCTCTTTTATATTCAAATAGAAGTCCGCCATTTACAGCGGACTTTTAGTTTGTAGACAAAAGGGGTTCTATCTAAATTTTAAAAACAAAGTTGATTGGAACGGATGGTACGAGACTCCTGCGGGAAAAGCGAGTCCAAGGGAGACCCCACAGGCGCAAAAGCGACGAGGAGGCTCCCGGACCGCCCGCGGAAAGCGAGTGCCTGGAGTGGAAATCAACGGGCAAAGTTTAAAAACCTAAAAATATTGTAGACAAACCCGATTTTCATCGAGTTTGTCTACAGTCTGAGTCCGCTATTACGGCGGGCTTTTTGCAATAGAGTGCTGTATTATTTATTTTTTTGTTCAAGGCATTGATAAACCGCCATCATATCTCGTTTGTTCAGCTCACGAATCCGGGCGAAAATCGGGATATCGGCAACGGCCTCAGTACGTTCACTTTCAGCTACAACATCGCTTACTTTCCCTGTCAGCCAGGTCTGTACGTCGATGTCTTCGACGATTGCTTTACGCCCTTCATCATTGATGCCACTGGCATGACAACTCACACAGGGTATGGTTAATTTATATACACCGTCATGGAGGTTATCTTCTGAAATTACTTTCTTTCCATTACAGAATGGGCATTTATGAGTTGCTTTAATTTTATTGATTTGGGTAACGATTTTTTTGTAGCCAAATGTTTCATAGACATAGGTTAGTTTTTTGTATTTGCCATTGGTGAAGTATTTATCAATAATGGTTTCTCTTGTTTCGTTAATATCGGCAAAGTCACAGATGGTGATCTGGTTTTTGCTGCTGATTGCTTCGATATTGCCTTTGATGCTGTCCCAGAATGGCAGGGTATTTTGTAAGACCACTTCATAGCCGACGAAGCTTGCCAGTTCCAGTTCGAGCATTTTCAACGCTGCTTTTGTTTCCCGAGGAAGGAATGAGACATCATCAGTAAGTGCGATATCGCCGCCTAGGATTGCTTTTAGTTTTTCCAGTTCTGGCAGCTTCCCGACAATTTTGATGACTTCATCAATTGGCTGTTGGATGATATCGCGAATGTCTGTATTACCAAATACCAGTTTTTTATGATGGTTCAGGATCGTTCCTTGACAGACTGGACAGGCGATCATCTCTTTTGATGCTTTCATCTGCTCTTTAATGATCGATTTCGATATGAACATATAACGTCCAATGATGAAATTGAATCCTTCCCAAATTCTTGATGCCTTGCCTGCTTTATCATAAAAGGACTTTTCCCAATATCCATATAAGAAGGTTTGCTTTTCTGCATCTGTCATCTCATTATAGCTTTTACTAATGTCGTGACCGAGTTCGTTCTTGATCTCATCAAACAGGAATTGCAGTTTTGAATGTTGATAATATTTTAATACTTCCATCACGTCCGGATGTAATAAGCCATCCCAGAATGGCACGTTTTTGTCTTGAATGACGACATCAAAGTCAAATTTTTCAATGACCCGGCGGCCCGAACAGCTTGGACAATGATTTTCTGCAGAATAGAAATCAAAGCTTCTTGTATCTTTATTGGTCGGATGTGCAGCGACTAGATGGTTGATCATTCCGCCCACTTCATAAAGAAACGTAAATTGGCTGTATAAGTGCCGTTCAAGATCGATGGCGATCACAGGTGCAATCGTGTCTGACTCGTATTCACCATAAATCACACGGGCAATTGGTGATAAGCTTTTTAAAATGCCGCCCTTATAGACGTTCTCTGCCTTTTTGAAATAGTCCAAATGATTTTCCTGTAAATAATTGATACCATTTTTTGACCGAAGTGTGGAAGAGATTTGCAATGGCTCCACTCGATCTCCACTGTCTTTGTGACGATAATGCTCATCATGACTGACAACATCAAGATGTTGGACAGGTGCAAGCTGTCTTTTACCAAAATCAACGATATAATCCGAGCTTTCCAGCATATAACCATTATGCTCAATCATGATGATGGAGACGGATTCATCCTCCAGGATGACCCTGACACTATCGATGAATTGGTTTAAAATGTTTTGCGATAACCCTTTTGAAGGCTCGTCAAAAATGAACAGCGTGTGTGGGTTTCTTGTCTTTGCGAACAGCTCGGATACTAAGTGGACACATTGAAATTCACCCGTCGATAGTGTTTGTGTTTTTCTTTCTAACGTCAAATAACCAAGGCCAAGTTTGATCAATAAGCTCAAGCGTTTATGAGCGATGTCTTCCTTTGGCAATTCTTCGATGATATCTTCAATCGAACGCAGAAAAATATCATCAATTTCATCACTGTATTTGGTAAGTTTCTTTTTAATATCAAGAAACGTCGCAACGGTTGATCGACTTGTAATCGATTTGTTTCGGTCCTGCCCGACCATGACCAGTTTATCCTTTGGATACCGTTTCTGAAAATCCTTGGAGATACATTCATTGACAAGTGTAGATTTACCGCATCCCGACTCACCCGTAAAGGTAACGAGCCTATTCTTGGGAATCCGGATTTCCTTCATTTGAATATTACGGCAGTAAAGATCCTGAAATTGATAGTATTCCGTTGGCGTCGCTTCATTTCGTTCCCAGCTGATTGGTTTGGGACGTGGTGATTCCTCAACGATTTTCCCGCCATATTTTCCGCTGCCAGGTCCAAAGAATAATTGTTCATCTGTGCTATCTAACACCGTGTCCGAGTGATCAATGAGCCAAATTTGATTTTTATAACCTAATTGCTCAATCTGTTCCAAAATTTTTAATAGGGTTTGATGATCAAGACCGACGGAGATTTCATCAATGATGATCACGGTATTTTCACTTGTTGCCATGAATTCGGCCAAATACAGCCGGGTTAATTCTCCCCCTGACACTGTCCCCATAATACGGTTCAAGCCTAAATAGCCAATATTCATATTGATTATATTTTGGAGAATATGCTGTTTAGCTTCACTAATATGTAATGTCTCTGCAAGTGAAAGGATTGTTTCAATGCTTAAGTTGTTGATATCGGAAATAGTATGCGGGCGATCTAATAATTCAATGGTATATTGCTCGACGTCTTGATTGTAGCGTTTCCCCTCACACTTAGGACACTCGACATTTTTCGTCGTACCGCGCCCTTTACAGCTAGGACACCAGCCTAAGGCATTATTAAAGGAAAAAACTTCCGGAGAAAGATTGAATTTTTCAGCAAGACAAACACGAATCTCTTTAAACACACCAGTATGTGTGCCAATGGTTGAACGGGGATTGGCTGAGATGGATGATTTGCCGAGAAAAAGGACAAGCGGCATTTCTTCCATCTTGATGGCGCTGAAGTTGGTTTCCATAATAGTAGGAAATAAATACTGATATTCAGACTTCGGCAATAAGGACACGAGACGCTTTTTGGATTCTTCCCCAATGGTTTGACAAAAAGTCGTTTTCCCGGAACCGGATAAACCAGCAATTCCTAATGATTGATCGTCTGGCAGTGCTGCATCTAAATGGTTTATATTGTTCGCTATTAATCGATTTATTTTCATTTGTAACTCCTCTCCATTTTATTAAGCTCAGTCTTTCATATTAGCACAGCGACAAATGTATTTGGCGTTTTTTTAAAAGGCAGCTCCATCCTGCTATTCTTTCACATTTCACTGCTTCAAAAACGTAATATGCGATAAAAAAAGGGCTGATATATGCAAACACTATAAATATTTATTGTTTTTCGGAAATTAATCAGTTAAACTGATTATATTAATAACTGATTATCACAGGAGGTGAAAGTTCAATTGAATAAATGGAATCAATCTTATGGTTTTTTACTTGGAAAGGCTTTGCAGCAAATGGAAAGTAAGTTTGCTGAAGGACTTATCCCATTTGATATTAACTCCAGACAATATGGTGTGCTTTTATTCATTCAGGAAAACCCTTACTCATCACAAAAAGATATTTCTGAAAACCTACAAATCGATCGGACGACAATGGTGAGTCATATTGACCATTTGGAAAAATTGGGATTTGTTGAGAGGACAAGAAATCCTAATGACAGAAGGTCCTATAGCCTTCTGATTACTGAAAAAGGCAATGATGTATTGGATTCGCGTTGGGAATTTTTAACTAATGTAGAATCAGAAGTTTTAGACCCTTTAAATCAGCAGGAAAGACTATTGCTTAAAGATTTTCTCGTAAAAATTTGGAGGTCACTATAGAAAACAGGAGGTAATAAAATATGAACGCACTTGATTATTTTAATGCACGTCTTCAAGCAACAATAAGCCCTATGGATTATTCGAGATCCAAGCAAATGGATCCCGAGAAGTACTTCTTAATCGATGTAAGAAACGGTCCCATTCATTTAAGAAGTTTAACCATTAAGGATGCTAATGTTATACCTGAACAAGAATTACAGAATCGTTTAAATGAAATACCAAAAGAAAAGGAAATCATTGTTTATTGCTGGGATGTCTGGTGCAATACTGCTGCCAAAGTGGCAAAGGTTTTATTAGAACGAGGTTATAACGTTAAAGAGTTGACCGGGGGTATTGCGGCGTGGCAGGAGATGAACTTTCCTGTTTCAAAATCAACCCAAGATGATAACATAAGTGATAATTGCGGTTGCTGACTCAAGTGCAAAACAATACAAGGTATTGGATTGGAGTTGCTTCTCGCGACCATGTAATGAAGGGTATCGATGGTGGATTCGCCCAAGGTTTGTCATGGGAAAGAGGCTCCTTTAAAAAAGATGAAAAATGGGGATTGGATCATTTATTACTCTTCAAAGGTAAGTCTTAAGCAAAGTACTCCGCATCAAAAATTTACTGCTTTAGGGAAAGTTATCGATGATGATGTTTTTCAATTTGATATGGGAAATGATTTCATGCCTTTCCGAAGAAATATAGATTTCATCAGTTGTACAGAAACATCGATTCATCCATTAATTCCACACCTCGCTTTCATTAAAAATGAGAAGCGTTGGGGTTATCCTTTTCGATTTGGCCATTTTGAGATAAGTGAAAAAGATTTCAAACTAATTGCAGAAAAAATGGTGGAAGTTAAAAGTTTCTAATCTAAACTAGTCCTGTCTTCCCTAAACACATTTATATAGCATAAAGCCCCTCTCGACTAAGAGAAGGGCATTCTTTATGAAGTATGACCATATTTTTGCCCAATGCGCTTATTTTGTATTGGACTTTTTTGCCTTGTTTTCAAGATCGCTTTTTGGCTCAGTGGAGAATTCCACATCTTTTCCATGTCCCTGCGGGTTAACACTTGGTGCGATGCGACCTCTTCCTGTCTTTTTACTCATTTCCTTCACCTCCAAGTATATTATGTCCGAACTGTTATAAATTAAAAACGAGGTCGTACCCAATAAAAAACCTGCATAGAACCAAAGTCTACACAGGTTTCAAAAAAGCTGTTTGTTGGAAGGTCCTACTTTAAAAGACGAGTGTAATTAAATGTGTCTTTGTTCTGAGGAATATCGCGATTTTCTTTCCCGGCAGGCTGTACTGCTCTTCCTGTATTTCCACTATAGCCATCTTCCACGGGCCCTGGATAATGATAATGACCATCATTAACTGTTTGAGTTGTTGATTCACCCGTCACCTGGCTTCCTCCCGTTTCCACCTGTTCTTTCTCGTTAGTCAATTCATCTCCTCCTTTTCTAAAGATTCTTTATAGTATTTGATAAAAGAACAATAAAATTAAAGGAGAAAAAAGGAAGCGCTACTATGTCAGAAGTAAACGCTTCGTTGCATCGTTTTGCAAGAAAGGACTGGGTTCGCTAACCGTATATATGTGTAAGTCATGCATAGCCCTGGTACATGCGGTGTAGAACAATCTTCGCAGGCTCTCATCACCGTATGTTTGCACAGATGCATCATATATGATTACAGCATCGAATTCGATGCCTTTGGCCAAATAAGCCGGAATAACAACAACACCCTGTTCATATTCATTCGTGCCTTTTTGTACGAGTTTAATTTCACCAAGGATACTAAGGGCATCGTATGCAGCGGCACTTTCGGCAGCGGATTTACATATTATTGCGATGGTATTATATTCACGACTTTGAAAGTCTTTGACTTTAGCCGCGATTTTGTGGTGCAATTCATCACGGCTGGACACTTGAGTCAATACAGGCCTCTCGCCTTCACGATCGAATGCCTTAATTCGATGGCCTTCAGGAACTAGTTCACGTGTAAATTCTATAATCTGCTTTGTGGATCTGTAGCTTTGATCCAAGGTTATACTCTCGGTTTCACTTATTCCGTATAAACTGGTAAGAGTCTGGAAATCCACCCGTTCGCTGGCATGTGCAAATATTGCCTGGTTAAAGTCACCGAGCACGGTCATCCTTGCTGATGGAAACAACCGTTTCAAAAACTCGAATTGAAATGGAGAATAGTCCTGTGCTTCGTCTACAAGCACGTATTTTATAGAAGTATTCGTCTGAAATCCTACAATTAGCTCCTTCAGCAGCAAAAATGGTGTCGCGTCTTCGTAATGCAGTTTACCTTCGTCCAGCATTTTTTGCGTTGATATACATATTTCCCTTTCGACAGGTGTTTCACCCTCATTCCACAGTTCACTCCGTATTTGTTCGTCAAAGAGTTGCTTGTATATTCCCTTAATATTGATAAAATGAAGTGCTTCTACCCGTTTGCGTAACGTCTTCAATTTCTTGCGAACAATCATACGCGTGAGCATTTTATGCTCTTTCTCATAATCGTCAAAGGAATCTTCATTAAGGCCGCGTTTTTTCTCTAGGTAGGTGTATACCTTTTGATAGTCTTCTTTGCTGAGGTACTCGATTTCCTCCTGGACCCAAGGTTTTCTCAACTCAGACTTTTCCGTTTCATCAAGTAACTCACATAACCACTCTTTCAACTTTTCAACCCTATTGTGAAAACGTATTGTGGTATCTGTGTTATAAAATCTTTCTGAGATTTGTTTGGCGGAGACGAGCGTTTCCCCCCGGAACTTTAACCCTCTAAAGATCATTCCAGATCGTTCTAGTGATTGTCTGTATGTTTTGATTATCTCAAAGAAACGAATCGATGCCTTAAATTGGATGCTCGCTGTCCTTGTGCTATAGGAAGGATCGTCCGCTGCAGTCAACAAAAATTCTAATTGCTCATAAGGATCCTCAACTTGAAACGAGTCAGTCAGACGATGGTCCAAGTATTCCTGGAATGTTACCTGCTGCATATTCTCTTCGCCAAGTTCGGGCAACACATTTGATACGTAGTTATTAAACATTGAGTTAGGAGAGAATAAAATGATTTGGTCGGCTTTTAGCCTTTCACGATTTTTGTAGAGCAAGTAAGCGATCCGTTGGAGGGCAGCTGATGTCTTGCCGCTGCCAGCGGCACCTTGAACAATGAGCAGACGTCCGCGATCGTTCCGGATGATCCTATTTTGCTCCCGTTGAATGGTGGACACTATACTGTGCATATGCTTATCTGTTCCCTTGCCAAGCACCTGCTGCAGGATCTCATCTCCAATGGTGAGACTCGTATCGAACATTGATTCGATAACGCCTCCCTTGATGATATATTGCCACTTTTTCTCCAGCATCCCAGAAATCATGCCTCCGGGAGTAGAGTATTCTACGGGGCCGGGAGGATAGTCATAATAAACACTCGAAATCGGAGCCCTCCAATCGTAGACAATGAAGTTTTCTCCTGTTGTATCAGTAAGAGTGGAGGTCCCAATATAAATATGTTCCGTAAGGGCGGACCCTTCTTCAGTGATATCGATCCGACCGAAATAAGGAACTTCCTGCATACGGCGCAGTGTAGATAGCCTCTTGTAGGAATATCTATGTGCTCCTTCGCGTTCTGACAAGGCTTGAGCCTGTTGCCTTAAGCCAATGATGGTCTCGAGGTAATCATCGAAAGTATCCATATTAACCTTGAGGTCATCCCAAAAGTGTTTACGGATATTAACAACTTCTTTTCTGCGCTGGGAAGTTTCTCCTTCAATTTTGCTGATTTGTTTCGTAATTGTTTCTATCACCCCATCCAAACGTTCTTGCTCCTGCCGAATTTCATCGTTCATATCAGACACTCCTTCAAAAAATAAAAATAGGGGTTGACTAGAGGTGAGCTTTACCTTATACTTATAGTAAGGGATAAACTGTTATTGTATATTGACAAATGTGTTTCTATACTAATTTATCACATTTTCAGAACTATATCAATGTATATTGCACAACAGTTGCCATAATAACTCGTCATTTTAAACTCTAATTTAACATGTAAAGCCTTAACCAGTTGAGCGAGTAGCTTGACTGGTTATTTTTATGATTATTTGAAAACCTAATGCTTCGCTAGTCCTGCCTTTCATAATAGCTGCAACACCCACGTCAACTTGACTTAATTTTGTTTGTTAGATAATGTTTAGAATAAAACATTTGCAGGAGAATTTATAATGAAAAAATATAAAGCATGTCAGAGTTGCGGAATGCCGCTATCTAAGGATGAATTAGGTGGAGGAACGGAAAAAGATGGTAGTAAAAGCACTAAATATTGCAGCCATTGTTATATAAATGGTGAATTCACTCAAAACATTACTGCGATGGAAATGCAAAAATTTGTTCAAAGTCATATGATGGAAAATATGAAAATGCCTAAATTTATGGCTAAGTTTTTTACTAGAGGCATCCCAAAGTTAGAGCGATGGAATTAATCAACTATTAGAAAACAAAAAGACAAATCCATATAAACGGGTTTGTCTTTTTGTTTCTTCCATTGAAAAATATGAAAATGTTTTTGTGAATTTTCAATCTATTATACTTGTGTTTCTGGTTTATTATTTCATCATCTGTCTTGCTTCCATAAACAGCACTTGGATAAACTTTTTCATGTTATTACGGCTCTGGCTGCTTACTTTTTTGCTTTTGTCTTCTAGCTCCAACATTTTTTTGCGGACTTCCGAGAAATCAAAAAATGTGGATGAATAGGCTTCGAATTTTGGATTCATATAATCCGTCAATCCTAGTGAAGCGATATGGATGAGGGCCTGGTTAAGAGCGCGGCGGACACGCTGCTCAGAGGCTTTCATTTCTTTCTGGATTTCGGCCTCTTTCGCTTGATCTCCCAGCTTTCCAGCAGCAATTCCAGCAAAAATTTCCTTTAAATATGGAAACGTGTAGGCGGAACCAAGTCTTTTCTTTTCACTTTGAAGGAATCCTAAAATGTTTAGTAAATCCTCGCTTCCCCCTTCGCCAATCATACCTAAATCGGAAATTAAGGAACGTCCGGCTTCGATAATATTTTTTGTATGAGAGGAGGACACTTTCGAAGACTTCGGGCGGCCCGTAAACACGTTCAACGATTTTTGAATGCCCTGGATCGATTGATCCACCAGTATTCTCTCGTTCACTTTGTTTAATATGCATGAAATTTCAACTTGGTTCAGCGGTTTTGTAATGTAGTATTCCGCCCCTAATCTATACGCCTCTCCAATCAGTTCTTTCGATTCCACTTGCGAAATCATCACAAACTTTCCTTGAAATCCATCAGCAAGAGCCCTGATCGTTTCAATTCCGTCCCTAATTGGCATGAGCAAATCGATTAGGACAATGTCTGCCTTTTTAAAAGACAGTACGCCATTATTCACTAACGATCCGTCTTCTGCTTCTCCCACAACTTTGCCTAAATCTTCGTCTTCAATCATCTCTGTCAGCATTCCTCTAATGGCAGGATCGTCATCTATAATGAAATAATTCATCTCGTTAACCCTTTCTCCATAATCGCATCAATCGGAAGTTCTACGCTGAATACGGTTTCTTTATAGTTATCCATTAACCTGATTTGTCCTCCAAATTTTTCAACAGTTTGTTTCACATACGATAACCCGATTCCTGTCGAAGGGTTTCCCGCCTCATCGAATTTCTTTGTGTATCCTGCTGTAAAAATGACTTCCTTCTGCTTCGGTGCAATGCCGGGGCCATTGTCACTGATGCAAAACTCCGCGAATTGATCTTTCCTTTTCACATGCAATGATACGTATCCCTCTTCTTTGATCGCTTCCACTGCATTGGCCAATAAATTATTTATTAATGATAATACCATATATACTTGGTAGGGCGGATGGTCACCATCTATATGCAAGGAAAATGAAATATCTTTGCGAAGGGACTCAGCATATCGTCTATTGGATACAATCATGATGTTACCAAGCTCTTCGATATTCATATATTCCTGCAGGTTTTCGGAAGACATGAGTTCCGACAGCCCCGCATAAATCCGCTGGTTATCTTTTTTGATTTCATGCACGAGACCGGCAATCTGCAAGGCCGTTTGCGCATCGCTTCCATTAGTCCCCTCTGATTTTAATCGACGGTAAAAGTCATAACAAGTGCGGGTGATTTCTTCCGCATTTTGCATCGTTTTCTTCAGTTGAACCGATTCCTCATACAAACTTGAAATGAAAAGCAGCATTTGTTCCTTTTGCATGCGCTGCTCCGCTTCTGCGAATTTTGCTTCTCTCAGCTTTAATATATTAAAAAAGCCGAGAACGAAAAAGCTTCGAATAAAGGCAATTAAAACGAGCTGGTCAATGGCTAGCAAGGGTGTGTCCTGATTTGCCAAGAAGGAACGGATCGCCATTTCGGATACACTTGCAAAAAGCTCGATCAATACCCCTAAAAGCCCGATCATTAAAGGCTGTTCGTGGCGTTCGTTCAATTTAGTCTTATGAAATGCGAACGCGTAGATGAAATAATAGAAAAAGGCGGGAAAATGAAGATACATCGCTTCCTCAACAGATATGTCCCGTATTCCGACAGCCAGTGAAAAACGATAAACAAACACACTCATCCCCGTTAAAATGCCTGCAATAATCGGGTGGATCCCCCTTCCCCATAGCAAAAACAAGAAAAAGACGGGAGTTCCCAAACTGACTCTGAATGTACCGTCGAATGGATAAAACTTGAATTCACCCGCAAGAGGCACCGCAATCATAATCAATAATAATATCCTTATACTCTTTTTCAACACGGTCCCTCCCCAGTCACTTTATAAAAACATAACACATGAAATGGTTAAAAAGAGAGAGGGGTTTTAACTGAAATTTTTATTTTTTCTATTACTTGTAAATATCAGTAGGTTTCAGTAGGTTCCGGTAGGCTGATCATAAACTTAAAATAATCTAAAAATTGAAAGCGTTAACAAAATGATAGGGGGAATTCAAATGAAAAAGTTTGGCTTAGCTACTCAAATTTTTATTGCACTTGTACTAGGTATTGTAGTCGGTGCTTTATTCCATGGTAATGAAACAGCCATGGCCATTATGGTACCTATCGGCGATATTTTCATTCATTTAATTAAAATGATTGTCATCCCGATCGTCATGGCAGCATTAGTGGTCTCAATAGCGGGAGTCGGCGATATTAAAAAACTAGGGAAATTAGGCGGGAAGACCCTTCTTTATTTCGAGATTGTCACCACAATTGCCATTGTTATTGGATTACTGGCGGCAAACTTGTTCCATCCGGGGACTGGTTTAGATACAAGCAGTCTTGAAAAAAGTGATATTTCAAAATATGAAGAAACAACAAAGACGGCTGGAAGCAGTGGCTTTGGTGAAACAATTTCACATATTGTTCCTCAAAATGTATTTGAATCAATGGCTCAAGCGGATTTATTACCGATTATCTTCTTTTCTGTTTTATTCGGCTTAGGTGTGGCTGCGATAGGCGAAAAAGGAAAGCCTATTCTTGGATTCTTTGAAGGTGTCTTGGAAGTTATGTTTTGGGTGACGAATCTAGTCATGAAATTTGCCCCTTTTGGTGTGTTTGCACTCATTGGTGTAACTGTTGCCAAATTTGGTATCGAAACATTAATTCCTTTAGGGAACCTGGTAATTGCTGTTTATGTGACGATGATATTCTTCGTGTTCGTCATTCTTGGAATTATAGCGAAAATGTCTGGTACAAGCATTTTTGTTATCCTGAAAGTGTTAAAGGATGAACTGATTTTGGCCTTTACAACAGCAAGTTCAGAGTCGGTATTACCAAGGCTTATGGACAAAATGGAGAAGTTTGGCTGCCCTAAATCCATTACTTCTTTTGTTATTCCAACAGGCTATACGTTTAATCTAGACGGCTCATCGATATACCAAGCACTTGCTTCACTTTTCGTGGCACAAATGTATGGTATTGATCTGTCCATTACACAACAGATTACTTTGTTACTAGTATTGATGTTAACGTCAAAAGGAATGGCTGGCGTTCCAGGGGCGTCATTCGTTGTTGTTTTAACAACACTTGGTTCAATGGGACTGCCGTTGGAAGGTGTTGCGTTCATTGCCGGTATCGACCGAATTTTGGATATGGGAAGATCAGCGGTTAATGTCGTTGGGAACTCATTGGCGGCGATTGTCATGTCGAAGTGGGAAGGCGGATTTGACCAGGATAAAGCAAACCATTACGTTGATTCCATTAAACAATCAGACGTAGCATAAACTATATCCATATAAATCATCCCCTCCTTTATAGAGAGGTTTCTGATTTCTAAAACAAAGGTGATTGGAACGGAAGGCACGAGACTCCTGCGGGAATGGTGCATCCAAGGGAGACCCCGCAGGCAGCGCCGAGGGCGGACCAACCGCGGAAAGCGAGTGCCTGGAGTGGAAATCTATAGTAACAAGCTTGTCTACAGCCTGAAGCACTCCTTTATAGTGAGGGCTTGTTTGTTTTGCAGAAGAAGTAAAAATATTGAATAATTCGAGATCAAAAAAAAGATAGCCCCAAATAAGGCTATCCATCTTAATCTATAAATGCTGTTTAAGAAATCACTTCACCTTTACACCAGCTTTAATCAAGGTAGGCGGAGTTTCTCCCTGTAATCCGGCTACAAGGTTGGTTGCTGCCAGCATCGCCATTTTCAGGCGGGTTTCATATGTTGCGGAACCGATATGAGGCAAAGTGACGACATTCTTCATGGAAAGCAATGGATTGTCTTCCATGACGGGCTCTTGTACAAAAACATCCAGTCCTGCCGCGTGAATTTCACCGTTTTTAAGCGCAGTGATCAAGGCTTCTTCATCAACGGTTTTCCCTCTTGAACAATTGATGAAGATGGCAGTCTCTTTCATGAGCTTGAATTCTTTTTCCCCCATCATCTTTTCAGTTTGGGGAGTCAGCGGTGTCATCAAGCAGACAAAATCAGATTGCTTTAAAAGTTCTTCCAGAGAACAGTATGTAGCTCCATACTTTTGTTCTGCTTCTTCATTTCTAGATCTGTTGTGATAGAGGATGTTCATATCGAATCCAAAACGTGCCCTTTTTGAAACGGCAGAACCTATTCCGCCCATGCCGATAATCCCTAATACTTTATGATGGACGTCCACCCCAAACGATTTTTCTCCGATGTTCGATGTCCATTGCCCTGACTTTACCATTTGATCCATCTCTGGCATTCTTCTCGCTGTGGACAACATCAAGCCCATAATCGTATCTGCGACTGTTTCATTCAATACCTCGGGAGTGTTCGTGGCCATGATTCCTCGATTGGACAGCTCCGTTATATCCAAATTGTCATAACCAACTGACGAATTACAGACGATTTTTAATTGCGGTGCTTGATCCAGTAAAGTTTTATCCACTTTTAATCCTGAACCTAATATACCTTGTGCGTTCCTCAGCTCTTGAAGAAATTCAGGATAATTTTGTGAGTCAAGACCTTCAAAATAAACGACATCACAAGTCTTTTGAATATAATCCAACACTTCTTGATCCACTTTCTTATAAATGATTACTTTCGGTTTCATCATTGATACCCTCACTTCCAATAAAGTAGGACCCCATCGGGATCAAATGCAGACACATGTATTTTGAAATACCTCTACCTATAATCTACCATTATTTAAAAAAAGGTTGTAGCTAATTGAATGGCGGACCAAACCGCTAAAATGGAAGCTAAAGATAGAATAATATTTTCGAACCAATTGTTTTTATATTTTCCCATTAAGCTTTTTTTATTTGATAGCACCAGCATCCCAATTGCGATAATAGGAAAACCGATTATGTTTATTGCATTTACGCCAATTGTCAATGCGATGAAACCAGGCATGCCGGGGATGGACCAAATGATTGGGGTAACCAATACAAAAATTATAACCCATTTATACATTGGATCTTTTTCATATTTACCATTGTACTTTTCGCGACGATCCTTATTTATTACGTAAAAGGCATCTACTATCAATCTAGGAAAACCAGTTGACTTGCCTACTACACTCGCGAACAATACGCCAAATACACCAAGATAGAAAATGTACCAGCCAAATTGTCCTAACGACATTTGTAATGCCATTGCCAAGTCATCAATCGTTTCCACATGAATTCCCTTCGGTTTTAAAATTTCTGCCCCAACAACCCAAATGGCCAAATTAATCACGATGCAAACTCCGATGGCAAACAGCAAATCATTTCTTTGAACCTTTACATGACTCGGTTTCGTCCAGCCCTTTTCCTTCATGAAATATGGATGAACAAAGTTCGAAATCGATCCTGCCACTGCACCGATAATTGAAATCGCTACCAATAATGCTCCGTGAACGCCAGTATCACTTGGAATGCTAAAACCAACTGTTCCCTTAATGATTTGCCCCACATCCGGTGTTGCTTGAATGGCCAGGAACAAGAAGGCAATGGTCAATAATGCCAAAAGTACTTTCATTACACTTTCAATTCTATTATAAATATTTCTGCCAATAAGCATAAAAACTAATCCCACAACTACCATTGAAGCTAAGAATGGCTGGTTAACATGGAATAGGGTCGATAATACCTCTCCCGCTCCCTTAATCATATATGCATTAAAAAGATGACCCATTATTAATGCATAACCAAACATGAAGTAACCGAAGAATGGGTGGATACGTCCATATCCTTCAAGTATGGTTAACCCCTCTGTGTTACAGAGCTGGAATCTGGCGATAACATTAACGATAAGAAAACGAAGGATTAATGACAGAGCTAAAATCCACATTAAGCTATATCCATAATCAGCCCCGGCAACCGATGAAGTCACCAGATCTCCGGCTCCAAGCCACGTTAACACGGCAAGAATCCCCGGACCATAAGATGTTTTGAACTTCGTGATGAAGTTGGGTTTCTTACTAACGACCTCCGGAACAATCACAGTAGATTCAGCAAGGTTTGATTGATTTTTCAAGTTATTCACTCCATTCCAACGATTAATGTATTCGCTTTCATTTTTTCTAAAGCATTCATACTTTGATAACTCTAGACATACAGATATTGAAATTATGACAAGACTTATGTCATTTTCGAATCGACATAAAGTGTACGCTACAATATGTGGTCATGCTTCATGTTGAAGTGAATCAGCTCGTAAAAAAAGCTCCCCCTCCATTTGATTGAATGTTTTGACTATTTACATTGAAATTGTAAGACAATTTAAAATGTAAGTCAATAATAATATTAATAAGTTTTTTTAATATCTTTTCATAAAAAAAACCTTTTGGCCCTTCGTACTTGATGACAATTCAAGAAAATTGGCGTTGTTGCGGATTAGAAAAGACAGAATTCGTTACTATACGGATAAGGGATAAGTACAGCTTGCGAATAGATTAATGCCATCGGCGGATAATATAAGCGAAGGAGTGATATATATGTCACAAGATAATAACAATGATTCATTTAATAATGCCGGGAACCTTGATAGAGACCTAACTAATAATCCCACTAATAATAATGATGACAACGATACAATTGACAGACCTGTAATGATTAATGATAGTTTGAACCCCGGATTTCAAAGAGAAGAACGTCCTGTGCCTAATGGTAATATCCCAACAATAGAGGGAGTTGCAAACATTAAAGAACGTTTTCCTTCGGACCATGAGAGACTTATGAGCAGAATCAATCTTGGTGATGCACTTATAAATCGAGAAAATACGCATACTGGACGGTTTGAAAGATAAAAAAGATGTCTTAAATCGGGTTAGTGGAAGATTAACCGCGAGAAAAAAGCTAAAGACCTGTATAGGCTTTAGCTTTTTATTAATTTTTCGAATAAAAGCATAGAGAAGACCGCTGGTGCCAGTACACCAAACGGTCATGTTATAGAAGGTTCCCCGGGAAGGGGGAATACTATGTGTAACAAAATTATATATTATATTCCGCCAGTAACGCCGATTTCTTCACCAGTGATGGCTGCTGCACCTTCTGAAGCAAGGAATACGGCTGTTGCACCAATTTCTGCTGGTTCGAGTAAACGTTTGATCCATTGTTTGCCTAGGATGTGGTGGTTTAATGCTTCTTCAACTGTTGTACCATCTTGTTCTGCAAGGATTGGCAGTTGTTTTTCGATTAATTCCGTACGTACTGGTCCGGGCATGATCGTATTGCATGTAATGCCATTCAATGCATTTTCCAGTGCGGTTACCTTTGTAAAGCCAACTTGACCAAATTTTGCGGCACAATAGGCAGATTTGTATGCATCCGGGATTCGGCCGTGTGCAGACGAAATATTGATGATGCGTCCTTTTTTCTGTTTTTGCATGGTTGGCAGTGCATGTTTGGTCAATAGGAAGGTTCCTTTAAGGATTACATCATTCACAAGGTCCCATTTTTCTACTGGGAAATCTTCGACTGGAGAGATGAATTGCAGTCCTGCGTTATTGACTAATACATCAATAGTGCCTCGTTCCGCAATTACTTTTTCAATGGCTGCCTTTACGTTTGGTTCGTCTGCTACGTTCACTTTGTAGCCTTTTGCATTGCCTAATTTTTCAGCTGCACTTATAGCCGCCTCTTCATTTAAATCAAAGATGGCTACAAAATCCCCATTATTGATGAAGGATTCTGCAATAGCGTACCCAATCCCTTGTGCTGCCCCTGTTATGATTACTGTGCGTTCGTTTGTCATGATACTTTCTCCCCTTGTTACGTATTTTCGATAGAATTTCAGTTTTTATTTACACGTTTCCAAATCAGTTTGTCTTCTGGGTGAAGTCCATTGTAAATAACCACTTGGTCTCCTTCAATTTTCGCGATTCGAGGCTGTGCCTGGCTAAGCCAGGTTGGATTCATACTGACATCCATATGATGAATCAACTCACGTTTTTCTTCATCCACTTCAAAAGGACCTGAATAGGCTAAATATCCATGTGCCGCTGCTGCCATTTCCGCTGTAGTGCCTGTGTGCAAGTCCCCGGATTTATATGCAGGTCGTCCAGATGCCATGAGCTGGGCAGACATATATCCATCGGGATTATACATAATGAAGCCTTTTGCGTCTTTGCCCAATGGATAAAGCACGTTACCATCAGCGTCTTGCGTTTCATATGAAACCAATGACCATGTACCGATCACTTGTTCACGCATTGATTTTGCCACTCCATATCACCTCCTTAAATTGGACCATCCCAGGATGTGTTTAATAGAACATGATGCCTAGCACCAATGCGGCGATCAGGCCCAATAAGTTCGGTAATGTCATGCTATAGAAGGAATATTTAAAGGCATTTTTATGATTCAAGCCTGTCAATGCGAACAATGAAAGAATGGCACCAGCATGCGGTAAGCCTGTAAATACAGACGATGCAATGGCTGAAATTCGGTGCATTGCCTCCGGATTCACTCCCATATCAAGGTATGATTGTGCAAATGCCTCCATGGCGATCCCAAGGCCCCCTGATGAAGAACCTGTAATGGCGCCAAGTGCGGCCGATGCGACTGATAAGCTAATCAATGGATTCCCCGGAATTCCTAAAATGAAATCCGAAATCACTTTGAACCCTGGTGCCATCGTGATCACGACACCGAAAGCAACGGTTGCTGACGTAAAGAAAATGGGTGTGACCGATCCATCCGCACCTAAGCTAAGTGCCATTTTGTGTGACGGAATATAAGTGTGGAAAAATACAGCTGCCACTAATATCGCTGCCGCCAAGCCTATTAATACGATATTGGCAACATTCATGGCACTTCCTTCAAAAATGATGATGATTAATACCAGAATCGGTAAAATGCTTATGAAAAAGGAAGGGATCTTTTCTTTTAAGATGACTTTTCCTTCATCTTTATCTGCATACAGCTCAAATGTTTCACCATTCTTCAAGCTTTTATTCAATGTGTATCTTAAATAAAAGACACCAACTGCTATTGCGATAAAAGTTGTGACGATTCCAATTAAAGGCGCTGCCGTTAACGTCGTGCCCAAATATGTCGTGGGTACAACGTTTTGAATGGATGGCGATCCAGGAAGCATCGTCATTGTAAATGTCCCGATTCCCATAAATACCGGTATCACGACTAAATTCCATCCGATATTCAATTGCTTAAATAATGGCTTCGCTAGTGGAACGACCACGAATAACACGACAAATAAACTAATGCCACCGAAAGTTAAAATGGCACTGATTGCATAAATGGCCATTAATACAGAAAATGGTTTTTCTGTACCAGTGATGGACAGTACCTTTTGCGCAATTGCCTGCGCTGCACCGCTTTTCTCTATATACTGTGCTAAAATGGCACCTAATAAAAAGATACCGAAATAATTTATTAAAAATCCCGTTAAGCCTGTCATGAATGATGTTTCATTTCCAATTAAAGAAGGAAAGAAATTCATGCCATTCGTCACGATGACTACAATGGAGGCTAGCGGGGCAATAATGACTATGCTAAAACCCTTCATTGCCAGAATGACGATTAAAGCAATTGCAATTAAAATTCCGATTGTACCCATAATGTGCACTCCTGTTACTCTCTATATTTTGTTAAAATAGTTGGTGAATATTAGCAAATGCTGGCTGCTTACTTAATCCATGAAAGGAGTCTCTATAATCCAATAAGGGTTCCTTCATAAAAAAACACCAAGGAAAAAATTTCATTGGATTTATCTTTCATCATTTAAAAAGATGTGAGATCAAAATTCATCCTTAACTGGCTCCAAGCCAATTTTGCTGTTTAGTGAAGGTATCCCCCTCTTTCTTTTCCCCTATACTGTTATACCTGGATTGAAGCATTTGTTACTTCCCTTTTCCCCATCGAAATGTTTTAAGCATCAACTACTATTCAAATATAATATTTTA
Source organism: Bacillus sp. ISL-4 (assembly GCF_018613275.1). Taxonomy (NCBI): domain Bacteria; kingdom Bacillati; phylum Bacillota; class Bacilli; order Caryophanales; family Bacillaceae; genus Bacillus; species Bacillus sp. ISL-4. The sequence goes on along the minus strand of NZ_JAGGQN010000050.1, from coordinate 30,743 downwards.
TAAAATATAAGTGAAATATATAATAATGATATATTCTATAAATTTTAGTAATAAATAAGGACGTGCAATCATGGATTTCAAACAAATACAGTATTTTACTGAAGTCGTTAATCATGGCAGCTTTTCTAAAGCGGCTGAACACTTATTCTTATCACAGCCAAACATCAGTAAATCCATTAAAGATTTAGAAAAGGAACTGGATGTTAAGCTGCTGACCAGAACCACAAGAAAGATTGAGCTTACTGATACAGGTAAATTACTTTATCAATACAGTCAACGCATTTCCCAATCAATCGAGCATTTTTATGACGAATTGGATGATATAAAGAATAGTAAAAAGGGAAATATAAAAATGGGCATTTTTTCTACGCTAGGAACGGACATTTTCTCTGAACTCATGGCTCTATTCCACAAAGAATATCCCCTCATCACTGTGCGTTTTGTGGAGGATGGCGCCCTCCATTTAAAAAACACCCTACTTCAAGGCGAACTTGATTTAGTGGTGATGCCCCTGCCGATTGATGATGAGTTTGAAAGCATTCCATTCATGAAAGGCAATTTATGTCTTGTTGTCCATCAGAATCATCGGCTTTCCGATCAAGAAACGGTAATGTGGGAAGATTTAAAGGAAGAAAGCTTCATCATTTTTCGGGAGGGCTACCAAGTCCATGAATTGATCATGCAGGCATGTAAGCTAAACGGATTTGAACCAAACGTCATTTGCGAAACTTCGCAGTGGAAATTCATCATGGAAATGGTCTCCTTTAATCAAGGAATAACGATCCTCCCTCAAAGTGACCTAGAGCAAATTGATGTCAGTGAAGGAAAGATTAAAGTCATTCACCTTAACCCCAGTATTAACTGGCAAATCGGCATCGCTTGGAAAAAGGACAGTTATCTCTCATACGCAACTAGAACATGGATTGATTTCATTAAAACTAAACTAGAAGGCAGCAGAAACGATCAATGATATGTTGGAAATAGAAAAGACCGCCAATTCGGCGATCTTCCTCTCATTGATTTAATTATTCCTTCCCTTTCACCCTGTAATGGACCTCTCCAGGTTCTTTACAAAAGGTGATTCCGCTTCCCGGTTCGTAATTAAAGGTCTTTTTGCCTAAAGAGCGTTCATGGAAGGTCGTTTGCAGATAGGATGCTTGATCCCTTTTGAAGGCAAGCTGATTTTTGCTTAAGTCTACAGGGAGGCAATGTCCGTAGTTTGTGTGGACCAAGGTTTCTTTTTCGTTCATTTCTTCGAGATCACGAATGTGGATGTAGGAAAACCAGATCCCTCCCCTTTTCCGGAAAGAGCGGGAGGAGAACCAGACCATTCCCAGCTGGGCGTTTATGCAGACAGGCAGTCTGTATTTTCCGCCAAGCACGGATTTGGCTGCTGCAAGTCCACCATCCAGATCCAGTCCAAAGTGGTTCAGCGTGTTATTCAGGATTTCCTGTCGCGGTTGGGCAACATGGAATGTGTTCTCTCCTTCCACTACCATGGTCATTTCTACACCATTTGGATCGTAACTCTCCATCATTCCCACTGTTTCTTTATTCATTATATAGTTTTTGCGAATCATCCTTCCATTCACTCCCCGTTTCCCTATTCATTTTTTTTGGAGTATACTGGATATAGAGGCAGGTATACTCCTGCTCCCAAGCCCTTAGGTGATGTCTTCCAGGACGTCCTCACCTAGGGGTTTTTATATTTCTGTCTATCGTCACTTTCATTTCTTGATATGCCATTCACCTCCATGCGACTATTATCCTATTTTATGAATTTTTTGTAAAATCCATCTGATTTTACCTCTATCAAAATTCGTTCCCCTTTGTGACTGCATTGCCTGTTTAATTGGCTCACTCTATACAAAATCTCGAATTTCCTTTTAAAATCTGCTGCTCAGATTACTATTTTCTTGTTAATTTGTGTCCATTTAGAGAACAAACAGCCAAAATTCATATAAAAGTGAAATAAAATGACATTTTTGTGAAGTTTTAAGACACGTCAAAAAAAGTCTATCGTGATGATAGACTTTTTTTGACGTGGTTATTCTGCCATCTTTTTTTCAATCGCTAAATTCCGTAAATAATCCAACAAGGGCCGCACGTCCTCTGGAGCTGTTATGTCAGTAAACGTGAAAGACTGCTTCTTCTTTTCATCTGCTATATCCAGTTGGTATGAAAACGAGTCGAACCCTTGCGCTTTTACTTTTTTACTTTCGGCAGCATTAGGAAGGTCAGCTGTCTTCATTAAGTTCTGCAATTCCTCATTTTGCTCTTTCGGCAATTCATCCGTATCTATCTGGCAATTCAAGTCGAGGTTGGCAAATCCCCCTATGCAGCTAAATTTGATATGCATGTTAGATGAGTCCTCCTATTCATGGAATATGACTACTCAGGCAATCCAACCGCTTTAAAAGCATTTTCAATTGTTCCAATAGCTGTTTCAGGCACTTCTCCGCTATCAACAAGTTTTTGCGCTGCTTTGATGACAATTTGCACGAATTGATTGAAGTTTGCCGTTGCAAATAAATTCTGCATCGCATTGAACCAGATCAAAGCCGCCTTGTCCGTTCCGATCTCCATGGATACTAGATAAAAGGCTTTGTTCGGTATACCGCTATTGATATGGACACCATGATTATCGCGTTCACCTTTATAGAAGTTCTTCATATGATCAGGCTGAATATCTTTACCCATTAACTTATTGTCAAATGCAGTACCTGGCGCCTTCATTGAACGGAGTGCCTGCCCTTTCAGTGTTGGTCCCATTATATCAGCACCGATTAACCAATCGGCATCTCCTGCCGTTTGCTTTAAGTGAAATTGTTTAATGGCAACTCCAAACACATCCGAAAGATGTTCGTTCAAAGCCCCGGACTGACCTTCATACTCCAATCCACTTGTGAACTGCGTAACCCCATGTGTCAGTTCGTGTCCAATTACATCGAGTGAATTGGCAAAATTGCTAAAGATGACCCCATCGCCGTCACCAAATACCATTTCATCCCCATCCCAATAGGCATTCGTGAATTTATTCCCATAATGAACGTTCAGAATGAGATCAAGGCCTTGGTTATCAATTGAATTGCGGTGCAAGACATCCTTGAAATAGTCACGCACAACTCCGCTATAATCGTATGCAGCGTTAACAACAGGGTCTGCACTTGATCGATCTCCTTCTTTCCTTGCCTCATTCTGCCGGAGTTTCGTTCCCCCTTTACAATCGTAAACATGTCGGGCAGATTCACCTTGACGTTCAGATCCTGCATCCGTTAAAGCGACAACACCGTCAATATCATAATCTTTAAAGATTCTGCGCCTGCGCATTTGACGGCTTTTCGCTAAACTGATCCGTGCTTCTTCCACTTCATTTTGTGCCAAATTCTCAAGAATATAGTTAGGTACGATGAAACACTGACACTTTTTGGAACAATCCTTATTATGCATATTCGTCACTCCTTTAAAGTTTTTTACGATTTACACAATTTCTTTTTTCAAGAGTGCTGCTTTGCTTCATGCGTTTGTCTTCAACATCGGTTCATTAGCCGTTTACCTGATCCGTTTACATTGAGATCTTGATGCTTATCTTCATCACATTTCTATAGATTACTTTCGCCGTATTTACCTCATTTCCCTTCATTCCATTCTTACTCTACTACTTGCTGCAAGTTCACTCCTTAGTTACAGTCGTTCTAATTAGTCGATATGACCATTTAATCTTTAACAAATACAAACTTCCTTTTTTAAAATAAATTTCATATTTTTCTCACAATTTTCTTTTATCATCTATTATAGGTGAATTTATTAGTATTACTCGGAGGTTCTGTATAAATGGAAACTAAACAACCAAACACCTCTCTGTATAGAACAGTATGGAGATGGCATTTTTACGCTGGAATTTTTTTTGCACCCTTACTTATTATTCTGGCAGTTACTGGCTCAATCTATTTATTTAAGCCACAGATTGAACAAGTGCTTTATCAAAACTACCAAGAGGTTATTCCGCAAGGAGAAAAGATACCAGCATCCCAGCAGATTGAGTCAGTGAAGAAACTTTACCCTGATGCAGTAGTGACAAAGTATCATCCTGGAGAAAATGCATCTCGTTCAAGCGAAGTAAGCATCACTTCTAATAATGAGTCCCTTACCATTTTTATAGATCCGTATACAGGTAAATCTATTGGAGAGTTAAATGATGAAGACAGAATTATGGATAAAATCGAAGAAATTCATGGTGAACTGATGGCCGGCACCTTGGGAGATAGAATTGTAGAGTTGGCTGCGTGTTGGGCAGTTGTGTTAATTGTTTCTGGTCTTTATTTATGGTATCCCAAAAGTAAGCTAAGACTTTCTGGTGTTCTTTTTCCAAGAATAAATAAAGGAAAAAATAACTTCAGAAGAGATATACATGCAGTACCTGCCTTTTGGATAACTGCGGGCATGTTATTTTTAATTATGACAGGATTGCCTTGGTCTGGTTTTTGGGGAAGTAATTTTCAATCGTTAGCTACCAATTCCGGATCTGGGTATCCTCCTTCCATATGGACAGGAAGTGCTCCAACATCCTCAATTAAAACAAAAGACATTGTAGATGTTCCTTGGGCAGCAGAAAATTTAGATGTACCTATCTCAGATATTCAGGGGTTTATCCCAGTCTCCATTGATGATGTAGTCACGATAGCGAGTCGTGAGGGTATGCATCCAAGTTATAGCATTAATATTCCAAATGAAACTGATGGCGTTTATACATTGTCAGCTTTTCCACCGAAAGCACAAGATGAAGCGACTATACATATTGACCAATATTCCGGTGCAGTTCTAGCTGATTATCGTTATGATCATTACGGTTTAATAGGAAAAATAGTTGCTTGGGGAATTACCTTGCATAAAGGGACTCAATTTGGTTTGATTAACCAAATAGTCAGCCTTCTTATATGTTTAGGAATCATGCTTGTTGCATTTAGTGGTTTTTATTTATGGTGGAAGCGAAAGCCGAAAAACGGATTCGGTGCACCAAAAGCTCCTAATATAAAGAACATGAACTTCTTTTTATTTCTGTTAATAGGTCTAGGAATTTTGTTTCCTTTGGTTGGTTTGTCTCTTATTGTTGTTTGGCTAATTGACTGGTTAATTATTAAAAGAATTTCTGCAGTTAAGAAGTTTTTGAATGCATAATTTGAAATGTAAAGGGTGGCTTTTGCCGTGAAAAAATATATAGGTAGTTCTTTAATCTTTATTTTCAGCTTATTTCTAAGTGCTTGTTCACTTGAAAAGGATGTCACTAATCTATACAAAGAAGAAACGCCCCTTGAAGCTGAAATAATTATACCGGAATCCTTTTCAGTTAATACACAGGAGACCATGAAGGCTGTTCTTACTCAAGGTGGTCAAATGGTTGAAAACGCAGATTATGTTCATTTTGAGATATGGAAACAAGATGGCTCGCTCAAATATAGTATGGAACAAGCTAAGGAAGAGGGAAACGGTACTTATACTTTAAGTAAAAACTTTGATAGTGATGGCCTATACTATATAAAAGTTCATGCTAGTAACGATGGTTCAATCATTATGCCTCAAAAACAGTTTATCGTAGGAAAACTGTCTGAAAGTGAATTGAAGTTCTTGCAAAAAGGGATGCAAAAACAAGAAGAAAGTCATGAACATCATCATTAAGAAATTTATTTTAAATCCGGTTTTCCATTGAAGACCGGATTTTTTATCGATGTTTGTTTACCACGTTTTTTGTTTGATGTTTTTATCGATCGGAAAGAATGCAGTTCAGGCAGGGTATGTAATACTTCACCTTTGTTTATTGGATTATTCTGCTCTTGCTGCATATACTGAATTGTTCCTTTAAACAAGGGAGCTTCCGCTGAACATGATCTTTAAGGGAGGGCATAGCATTGGTAACTTCACAGGGTACTGTTTCGGTTAGCTTTCCATTCCCATCAGTATGGGGTATCCACTCTTCAATAGCTGGCAGAACGATCATTTGGGGTACACTTGCCATTAACTCTATTACGGATAATAGGGTAATTGGTACGATTAATTTTCGGGGTACACCTATTCCGATTAATGGATTTTGGAATGAAAGCACTAAACAAATCTCATTTGATTCACCTTATGCCACATTCTCTGGCAATTTAACCATGATTGATGATAACCAAATTAGGATTCGGCATTTTATTCTACAAGGACGTTTTCTTATGAAGCCTCCCTCTCTGCAAGCAGGTGAATCTGGGTCTTGGATTGCCACCACTGATATAGATTTGAATCAATTTCCTGCTAGCGGCAGCGCCCATACCGAGCAATTACCTCCTGTTGGAGCTTTTTTAACATCGAATATCCTTCATCAGCAGCTGAATCAAAATTTTTGAGGGTGTTCGCTTGCGTAAACTGTAGAACAGAGCGTCTTCTAGCAACTAATAAAAGTCCCAAGCAGTTTACCTTCACTTGGGACTTCTTTTAGTCTCGTAACCTGAGTTCTTTGCTATGTAGAATGCTCATACGAAGTCTACATTACTTTTACACACTCGCTAAATCGCCTTCACTATAGTTCGTTTTTTATTTTTCCGTGTATGGCTCATTATAAATTTTTCAATATAATAAATGATAATGATAAACAGAGACATGATGCCAAAATACGTAACGATAACGCCTAAAGCGTTCGAACTCCCGGAGTGACCCTTTTCCCCTCTGAATCCACCTTCTGAAAGGCTTCCTTTTTCAAATGGGCCATCGCCCTCTTCGAAGCCGCCTTCCGGAAGGTTTGGTCTTTCTCCCCCTTCAAAGCCTCCATCCTGAAAGTTCGGTTTTTCTCCCCCTTTAAAGCCGCCTTCTGGCATTTGTGAAGAAGAAAGATTAAACACGCTCGCAACTCCTTGCACCTGCCTGATGAAATGTGTTGAGTACATTTGATAGCCGCCAAACACTAATAAGGCAACTGTTGCCACTCTTGCTAAAATCACTAAGCTAGGTTTCGGAGCTTTGAAGTTAATCATATTTTTAAAAACATTCATTACCCATTTCCAATGTAATCCAACATGAGCTGCAACTAAAATAAGTGCTAAAAACGAAATCGCTATATGAGAAATTTTAAACCATTGTTCATTTCCAACGTTGATATTCGGGAATACAACTCTTGAAATAAAAATACCACTGATCATAATAAAGGTCATTGTAATTAACAACATTACGTTTAAAAAGTAACCAAATTTTGTTGCAAGAGGCAGCTTGCGGTCAAATAATTTAATAGTAACTTTTTTTACCCATTGCCAATTGAGCAACACATGGGTGAAAAATAATATGGCAATAGCTAACCCGGCAATTTCGTGAAACGTTAATCCCCCTAATACTTGTTTATTAAAAAATAATACGAACGTAACGGCCATTAAAATATCTAACCCAAGCTTAACATACATCATCTTTTTCATATTTTTTGTCCTCCTATGTAGTTTCTCCAAGCTTTCTTATGTGTTTTACCGTTCCATGTTTTTAACACAACTCCTCCCTTTTCATAAGTGGTGAAACTTATTATGCAGAGTATTTCTTAACTTTTTATTAAGGGGTACCTAAAGCAAAGGAAAAACGATTTTTAAGTTAAAGAATTAACGGGAGGATTTAAGACAGTAAATACTAACCGGCGCGATTCTTTAATAAGGTTCCTGAACTGGCAATTACGTACGTTCCAAAGGGTCCAGGAATGAATGCCATTTTGCTAAAAAAATTCAACAAAATTAAAAAGCCCCAACTCCGTAAAGGAATTGGGGCTTTCACTTATTATTTGAGCAAGAAAGTCTTCCTGTTCAAATTAGATAATACGAGTTGTAACGATGCCTTCGATTTGTTTGATTTTTTCTTCCAAGCCAGGAATGATATCGCCGCTTACTTCACCGTCAATGTCGATGATCGTATATGCATATCCCCCACGGCTTCTGTTAACCATGTCAGCGATGTTCAGATTAAAGCCAGATACAGCCAGTGTGATTTGCCCAACCATGTTCGGAACGTTTTCGTGGAAAGTTGCCACACGACGGTTTCCTGTATAAGGAAGGGAAGTGTTTGGGAAATTCACAGAGTTCTTGATGTTCCCTGTTTCTAAAAAGGTCTTCAGCTGACGAGCTGCCATGATGGCACAGTTTTCCTCTGATTCTAGCGTAGAGGCACCAAGATGCGGAATTGGAACGACATTTTTCATTTTCAACACGTTTTCATTCGGGAAGTCAGTAATGAACTTGCCTACTTTTCCACTTTCAAGTGCAGCTTGCATATCATCTTCATTCACTAGCTCGCCGCGTGAGAAATTCAAGATATGTACGCCCGGCTTCATGATGCCGAATGTTTCTTGGTTAAACATTCCTCTTGTGTCGTCAGTTAATGGAACGTGTACTGTAATATAATCAGATTCTGCAAACAATTCTTCAATCGTCATGGCGCGCTGTACATTGCGGGACAAGTTCCAAGCTGTATCAACAGAGATGAACGGGTCAAACCCAATGACATCCATGTCCAAATCCAGGGCATCATTCGCTACAAGTGCACCGATCGCACCTAAACCGATTACGCCAAGAGTTTTTCCCTTGATTTCTTTACCAACGAATTGTTTCTTTCCTGCTTCAACAAGCTTTGGAATTTGTTCTCCTTCGCCTTCAAGCGTCTTTGTCCAAGCCACACCTGCAAAAAGGTTACGAGATGAAGCCATTAATGACGTCAGCACCATTTCTTTTACAGCGTTTGCGTTAGCACCAGGTGTATTGAAAACGACAATTCCTTGCTCAGTGCATTTGTCGACCGGAATATTATTGACTCCAGCCCCTGCCCTTGCGATTCCTTTTAATTGATCGCCGAATTCCATAGTATGCATGTTAAAGCTGCGAAGAACGATTGCATCAGGGTTTTCACTGTCATTGTCGACCTTAAAATCGCCTTTATTAAATACATTCAGCCCGCTTTCGGCAATATTATTTAACGCTTTGATCGTTTTGACTTTTTCTAAAAGTAATGTGCTCATTTTGTTTGCTCCTCTTTTGACTATGATAGTTTTGAAATTTCAAAATACTGACAAGATTTTTAAGCCCATGAAAATCTGCATACTTTAAACCTTCACTATCTATTAATATACAGAAAGAGGCAAGGGATAAAATCCCTTACCTCTGCCCAGGCGAACGGCTACGACACTATGTGTTCCCTCACGGTTATCCGTGTTTCGCCAGTTGCACATAGTCTTTTTCATTTATTTTATTCTATCAAACTATTCAGCAATCTTCAATATCATTTTCTCTTTTTTTGCAGAAGCCACAACTCACCAGAAATATCGACGAAACTTACAGGTTTATCTCCGAAAAAATGGAGAGTTTCATTATTATCTTGGACGGTTCAATCTTTTTATTACAACTGTAAATAGTAAAATGACAAAAAACAGGATGAATATAATTACGAACGGAATCGTCGTTGTAAAAAGGGTGACCCATCCGCTTGTCTCTGTGTCTTCTGGCGTAAACTCCATTTTTTCTATATCATGTTCCCTTATCGCATTATTCATTCTATCTAGCGAATTTATACTATTTGGTACAGACGCGATAAAGTATTGATCCTTTTCATACCCTACCAGCTGACCTCTTATTTCATAAGCACTTTTTTGTGGCTCCACCTTTAAAAATGTCACTTTCCCATCCTTTAAAGTTGTAAAAAATACATCTTCACTTAATTTCTCAGTCGGTTCTTTGTCATTGTTAAAAACCAGCACAATCCCCAAGGTGACCAAGAAGATTAATAAATAAAATACTTTACTACGGAAAATCCGCTTCATCTCATACCTTCTCCCACATTAGACAAACTACAGGAAATAGTATCATATATAGTTAATTATTAACAACTAGACTATCGTTGTATTACTTGCAAAATGGATAATATTAGTAAAAAATAAGGAGTATAGCAAACTAGAAGTTTAAGGGGGGGAAGATTCTTGATTACTCATTTCGCTGATTTAGAATTACTGACAGTATCTATAGAAGGCGTAAAGCAATGCTATGCTAAACGCCTGCAGTTTCCCATTCTATCTGAATCTAAAGATTTTATTCAGTTTCAGCTTACGCCCTTTACGACATTAAGTTTTAAAGAAGCGTTTGAACCCATTTCTCCAGCACACTTTGCTTTTCAAGTCCCCTATTCTCATTTTGATGAAGTGGCAGCATTTGTACAACAATCCGGATTATTGGTCCTAAGCCAAGAACAGGGTCAGTATATTGACGAAACGAACGGTAGAAAAAATTTATATTTTCGTGATGGAGACGTAACCTTCTCGAAATTATTGCCCATGATTATGTTAATGAGGATGAACTGAAGGCATCCGGTATGTTACAAATACTTTATTTAAGAGAGATTGGCTTCCCTGTGGATTCGGTACCAAACTTACGAGAGTGGCTGAAAAGTTACTTTGATATGAAAACGGAAAAAGATCAAGATATATTTAATTTCGTAATTAGCGGAACAGCACATGCAATAGTGGTTTCAAAACTAAGGCCTTGGATTCCTATTGCCATGAAGGCTTTACCGCCAAAGATGGCGGTGACATTTGGTACACCCAATAATAGTTTTATTAATGACCTATCAAAACAAATGGAACACACTTTTTCAGATGACTCAAAGAAATTATTTTTAACTAAGGATAGTTATTCTTTTTATATTGAGCATACCCCTGAATTCAGTGCATCTATGGTTGAAAATCTGAATTTACCCGTAGTTTCTCATTTAACCTAAAAAAGGAGGAATCAATATGCTAATAAGAGAGGCAACGGTGGCTGATGCGGAAGGGATAGCAGTAGTCCATGTGGATTGCTGGAGAACCACTTATAAAGATATAATACCGAGTGATTTTTTAGATAATCTGTCTTATAGGCAAAGGAAAGAATTATGGAAAAAGAATATATCCAGTGATGAAAGTTATGTTTATGTGGCTGAAAATAACGAGGGAACAATAGTTGGATTTATAAGTGGCGGGAAAAGGGAAAAAAATAAAGTTGAGGATTCGGGTGATTTAACTGCGATATATATTCTCGAAAATTTTCAAAGAATGGGGCTAGGTAAGAAACTCATCAAAGAATTATTTTTTAAATTCGACGAACTGGGATTTAAGAAAATTTTCGTTGAGGTGCTTGAAGATAATAAATCTCGATACTTCTATGAGGCATTTGGTGCTAAATTGCTTAAAACCGAAAAAATCAAAATGGCTGGCGCAGATTTGAATCTATTGGTTTATGAGTGGAAAGACATTAGCCCTGTATTGTTACGAATGAGTTCCAGATAAGATCACGTACTTAACACTTCAAAAAAAGACACAGTCCTTCGGGAAGGATTGTGTCTTGCATTTAATTTAATTTTGATTAAATCCGCTTTCGTCCATGTAAAATACTTCCCAAGAATGTCCGTCGATATCCAGAAAACTCCAACCGTACATGAAACCATGATCAATGGCTTCATTGAAAGGCTTTCCGCCAACATCCAGTGCCCTATTCACGATTTCATCGACTTCTTCCTTACTTTTAACGGACAGGGCGACGATGGCTTCCGTACTCGCTGCAGAATCCGGGATTTCTTTCTTGGTAAACGTTTTAAAGTAATCTTCCACCAATAACATGACATATATGGACTCGCTGATAACCATGCATGTTGCATTTTCATTGGTCATTTGCTCGTTAAACTCAAATCCGACCTTTGTGAAAAATTCTACTGAGGCATCCAAATCTTTAACAGGCAAGTTTACAAAAATCTTTTCTGCTTGAACTCCCATCCAATTCACCCTCGCTTGATTTATTTGTTCACACACCTACTATTCGCTGCATTTTTCGATTATCCTGCTTGCAGCAGTCATTGCACTCACTTTAAGCAGATACAACCTCCATCATTCACCTGCCTAAAAGTTTATCCTAAGAAATCCACACTAAGATCCCCTGAAAATGTGCTATTGAATAGTTTAATAGAAAAGGGAGCTAAGTACTTATAATTTAGAAATGCTCTATATGATAGCTGTCCAAGCCAAAATATTAACCAGTTAATTAATGATCTTAATTTTTTAGTAGTGATTTAGGGCATGTGCAATTGGAATAGTTCACCTGTGCTAAGTGAAGCTGAAGTCTTGCAGCTGTAGTAAAAACAGTCCTTGCCAGCATTCGCCAGCAAGGACTGTTTTTCATGTTTAGAAGACTCTATTTTACTAAAAGGCACCTGACCACCTTTTGTTTTACTTTAAATAAACACTCATTATCTCCGTTTCATTAATATTCGCTTGGGTACTATTTGTTTTTTCCAGTTTTTCAACTAGCTCGCCATTCGTGATAACAATCGGAGTTACGATGCTAGGGGCTTTGGATTTTAGAAAATCGATATCAAATGTTACAAGCTTGTCTCCTGCTTTTACATTTTGCCCTTCTGCGACATGGACTTCAAATCCCTCACCATTAAGGTTAACTGTTTCCAATCCAATATGAATCAACAATTCAATACCATGCTTTGTACGTAGGCCTAGTGCATGTTTAGTACGAAAAACCTGGATTACTTCTGCATCGATTGGAGATACGACCAACCCCTCCTCAGGAAGTATCGCTATTCCATCCCCCATCATTTTACCGGAAAACACCGGATCCGGAACATCTTCAATATTTATTACTTGTCCATTAATAGGAGCAAGCAGCTGTTCCACACTTTCTTTTTTACTGAATAATTTTTTGAACATACTATTTCCACCCTTCTCTATCGTCTTGAATCTCACAATCAAATGTTAAATATTTAGTGAATTCCGATAATAGTTTCTGTTATTTTTTCTTTTTCAATTTCCCTTCTGCTTTCTTCTTTTTGTTCTCTTCCACTCTAAATATAACCATCTCGGTTATTAATTCATAAGGAATTGACTTGTTTAGCGGAAACTGAACGGCCCCTTTTGAACATTTATATTCAGATAATGCAGCTTCAAAAGCCGTGATCGCGCTTGGAGTTGGATAGAAACCTATATGTTTTTTATAAGCAGCGAAATGTACCAGATTTCCATATAAAACAAAGGTAGGCATTTGATAGCTTATCTTTTCTTCTGCATCCGCTGCTGCATCCTTTATGACTTTTCTTAACGTTAGTAGTATCTCCTGAACTTCTTCGGGAAATTGTATAATGTATTCATCAATTGAATGAAATGTATTGGTTCCTTCCATGATTTCTCCTTTCATAAACCCAGCTACAATACCTTTATTATTAACATTTTTCCCCTCCACCAACCCGAGCTTATGTAAGGAGTCAGTTTTTTAAGAACTCCTCCATTCTATTCATTACACCTTCTAGCATGGTAATCGACCTTGAGGTATTCAAAGGTTCAATATCCAAGGAATGATTTGCATGCGGGATTTTATCCATGCTTATGTTCGTTTTATTTTCAATCGCTTGAATTTTATCTGGAATATAATGATGATCTTTTTCTCCTATAACTATATGTGCTGAATGATTACCTCTCAATAATCCTTCAAAAATCGAATCGAACTTCAATAGTGGCGTAAGCAAAATCATTTTGGCTTTCATAAACCGCTCACTTTTCATAATTCCGTTGATGATGGGTATGGTGCCAAGTGATTTGCCTAGAAACACTGTTCCTTGATATTCATGGTTTTGAAGTACTTCCGTAATGACGGGATTCATATCATTAACGATCACTTTTGTGATATCTACCAATGAATGCTTGAAAATATCCTGATCGTAAGCGTAATGAATATGCACGACATCATACTGATTTTGAAGCATCACCATCGTCGAATAATAGAATAACGGTTTCTCATATGTGTACCCCGCACCTGAAAACATAAAACAAACGGCTGAACTTCCGTTTTCAATATGTGTGTATGTAATTTCCTTTTCATGACTATTTACTTTTCTTTGGTTAACCTTCATGGTAGATTCCTCCCATTATCCATTCTAGCATTTGCTATATATATTCATTAGCTACCCGCTGCATTCCTCCTTGATTGATACTATCCAGATAGAATCCAAGAATTAGGTTTCGTTTTTTATCGGGAATAGGTATACTTTAGCTATCAACCTATTTTTTGGAAATTACTTCTGATGATCGATCAATCCAGCCTTAAAGGAGAGTGTGTAATGAAAATCAAAACCTTATGTTTCATTCTTGTCCTGCTAGTCACGGGTTCAATGGGCACTATTCAAGCAAGTGCAAACGATCAAAAGGTGAAAGAACTGGATATTGGGGAGTCTTTCGATGGTGCGGACGGCACGATGGTTTTGCAAAACTTAAAAAATGATAAAGTATTTATCTATAACAAACAGAGAAGTAAAGAACGCTACACTCCAGAATCGACATTCAAAGTCGCGAATGCATTAATCGGCTTACAGACAAAAGCGGTGAGCGATGAATATGAAGTGAAGCGCTGGGATGGGGTAATCAGGGAATTTGAAGATTGGAACAGAGATCATACGCTGGCTTCAGCCATGAGGCATTCCGTGATCTGGTATTATCAAGCAATGGCCCGCGATATCGGGGCGGAAAACATGCAGAAATATGTGAACCTGATCGATTACGGCAATCGTGATATCTCCGGTGGGATCGATCAGTTCTGGCTCGACAGCAGCATAAAGATTTCTGCCCGGGAACAAGTTCAATTCATCGAAAACCTTGTAGAGGAAAAACTGCCTATCGATAAGCAGCATATGAGAACCGTAAAGAGAATCATGATCAATGAAGAAGCAGACTCATATGTCCTCCATGGAAAAACCGGTACACGCCTTTCTGATATGGGATTGGGCTGGTATGTGGGTTACATCGAAACGGACAAAGGCAAATGGGCCTTCGCAACGAATATCGACGGTAGCGGAAGCACAGCAAAAACGATTACGCTTGATGCGCTGAAAGAGTTGGATATCATAAAAGAATAATAGTTCACGCATGCTCAAAATTCTTGGGCATGCGTTTTGCTTATATTAAATAAAACCGATTTTATAATTAACCTATAAATTTATTATGTCACAGTATGTAAGATCTTCGCCTTTTGGTGATCATCAGATTGGGAATTGTAAATGCAGAAGCATCGCCCTCACTCTACGTGCATTGAAAGGTAGATAGCCTTGGATTTTGCTTGCTGTGAAGCCTTTTTTTGGTTTGTCTAATCAATAAAAAGAAAATTATCATCTAATATAGTATTGATCATATAGAAAGGAGGATTAATAGTGAAATTAACCGAAATCAAGAAATCTTATGATGTAATCATTCCTTGTGGCAGTGCTTGCACTCCCACTTTGAACCTAAGAAGACTTGGTTTAAGAAGATTTTCTTTGCCTCTTGACTGGGTCTTTACTGAGTCATTTGCAGAAGTGGCCAGGCTCTATAAAAATCAGTTCAAGGAATATATGGAATTGAAGAATTTGACTTTAGTAGATGGTTCCGGTACTTATTTTGATGATGACGTAGAAATAAATGCTGTAAATACCTATTTTATCAGAGATAACCATTATAAAGTTACTTCAGTTCACGATTTCCCCATCCTGCCTGATAAAGAATGGTTTGAAACATATCCTGATTTTAAAGAAAATTCAGATAAAAGAATAGCAAGATTCAATGATACGATTAACAATAGTGATTCAATCCTATTTGTAAGATGGTCAACAAAATATGAGCAAGCCTATTTATTTCAACAAACAATGCAAGACATGTTAAAAGAAAAAGAATTTACTGTATTAATATTAATCCCCTCGGTTGATGCAACAAGTATTTCTGAATTAGAATGGAACCTGGAAAATGTTTGTGTTTTAGAAGTTCCTAACCAAATTTGGGGTGAGGCCATTTGGGATCAAGTTTTAAGTGGCATACAATTAAATAGTCAGGATTAATCCCTGAGCTAATAACCCTAATGTGTTAATGATTTCAATTTGGACGATTTTCGGGTCATCAACGCTTTTTCACTTCTTTTTTTAGTTCATTAAAGCAAGAATCGTTTTATTTAGGCTATCATAAATCACATTAATCGCCCTTGGTGAATTACCTAAAGAAGTTGAAGAGAAAGGCATCTGCCAAAAGCGGATGCCTTTCTCTTCTTTATGGAGTCATGTTAAACCTATCTCCCGTTTTCTTTTTTGTTTTAATAACGCAGGCTTTTGGACTTGCTGAGACAGTGCGGTACATTCAGCAAAAGAAAACTGTTTACATCCTTTACAGCGGTTCTCATCCAGTTTGGATAAAGCTTTATTAATGGCATCACCCGTACTGGAAAAGAATTGATCCTCACCTACCAGTTTAATGAATCCAGTTTTTTTCAGCATTTCTTTTGGTTCCTGTTGAATCCCGGAAATCAAGACTTGTAGATTATGAAACTTGAATTGCTTCACGATTTCGGTGAGAAGCGCTTCTCCAGATGTATCGATAACTGGCACATTGCTCATTCTTAATAGTAAGACTTTAGGTTTTGAACGCATTATTTCTGCGATTTCTTCTTGCAGCCTTTCGATCGAACCAAAGAATAATGGTCCTTCTATCGTATATATGTTAATCTGCGGACAGCTTGAACCTTGCTGCACCATTTCTGGTTTAACTAGTTTATCAGCTGGATCTGGTAATACCTTTGATAATTTCAATGTACCGCTCATCAGTTTAACGAAAGATAGAATCGCTAATAGTAATCCGATCCCGACACCTGTTGTCAGGTCAATCAATACGGTTAACACGAAGGTAACGATCAATACGATCGAGTCCATGGTCTTTGCTTTTAAGATATGCGAAAATTCTTTTCGTTCGCTCATGTTCCATGCGACAAACATAAGAATGGGGGCCATGCTGGCCAATGGAATGGCCGAAGCATATGGGGCCAGACTGACCAACACGAGCAATACCACCAGCCCATGAATCACACCTGATATAGGGGAAACTGCACCGTTTTTAATATTCGTTGCTGTACGCGCGATGGCACCTGTAGCTGGAATGCCTCCAAATAAAGGCGTAATCATATTGGTCAATCCTTGCCCCATCAGCTCTTTATTGCTGTTATGCTTACTGTTGGTCATGCCGTCTGCCACGACAGCTGATAATAGTGATTCAATTCCTCCAAGCATGGCAATGACCAAAGCAGCCGGAAGAAGTTCAATCACTAGGCCGCCAGTGATCTGGGGAAACTGAAAATGGGGCAATGCATTAGGAATGGCGCCATAGGCCGAGCCAATTGTCGCTACCTGACCTGGAAAGAAAAAGCTGGCTACTAGAGTCGATACAAGCAATCCCAGCAATGCTCCAGGTATTTTCGGTACATATTTTGGAGTCAGTATGACGAGAGTTAAACTTATGATAGCTACTAGTACACTATAGACATTCACTGTATTGAAGTTCAATAAGATTTCTTTCATATTTAAAAGAAAGACTTCTTCTTTTTTTAAGTTACTGAGTCCAAAGAAATTGGCAATCTGCCCAGAGAAGATAATCACGGCAATTCCAGCAGTAAAGCCGATGGTAACTGGACGTGGTATAAACTTGATGAATCTTCCCAGTTTGAATATACCCATAAGAAAAATCATGATGCCTGCCAAGAAACCGGCGATTAACAGTTTTTCATATCCGTACTGCATGACCACACCGAACAAGACCGGGACAAAGGCTCCAGTCGGGCCTGCAATTTGATATTTGGATCCTCCAAAAAGGGAGACCATGATTCCTGCAATAATGGATGTGTACAATCCGTATTCCGGTCTTACCCCAGAAGCAATGGCAAAAGCCATCGCTAAAGGAATCGCTACAATCCCAACTACCACCCCGGCAACCAGGTCTTTCTGAAAATGGCCTAAGTTGTATCCTTCAAGCCTGCTAGATCCCATCATTTTATCGCTCCTTCTTTTATAATATGTATTTCGTCCTTGCTGACAACATTGCTATATCCATCGATGATTCGATCTAATTTACCCGTTTCGGGATGGATGACCATACCGTGAACGGCAATGGATTCCGGTAATAATGGATGGTTTTCGATCAAACGGACACTCTTCGTTACACTCTCCTCAACGCATTGAAAACCTGACAGCCACTTTGATAAATCAATACCAGAGTTTGTAAGGACATCCATATGCTCCTGACTGACTTTCCTCTGCTTTGCGGCATCAAGAAGTGAAGAGGATTGAAGCCCCACCATACCGCATCCGTGATGTCCGATCACACACACTTCCTCCACTTTTAGCTCATAAATAGCGACAAGGATACTGCGCATAATGCTGCCAAAAGGATGGGAAACAATAGCTCCAGCGTTTTTTATGATTTTCGCATCTCCATTCCTTAAACCCATCGCCTTTGGAAGCAATTCCAACAGACGGGTATCCATGCACGTTATGATGACGATCTTTTTATCTGGATACTTTGTCGTTTGAAACTCTTTATATTTGTTTTGGTCGACAAACGTTTTGTTGTAATCCAGAATGCTAGAAATAACTGACATTACTTATTCTCCTTTCTCGTGTTGAAATATGATGGAAATGTTCTATGTACAATAATCGAGATGCCTTTCATCCAACCAGCTTATTTGGCTCTGTTTTATCATTTGGTGCTTTATTTCATGTTAGAGATATTAAATTAGAGTTAAATGATAGAAGGATTAGAAATTGGTGAGAATTATTACATTTTCTTCTCTTTTCTTTTGCATTTTTCTTACTCACCGAAGCCAAAAAGGGTGATGCCAATTAATAGGCATCACCCTTTTTTATGATTTGTTCCATTGCGTCTTGATTAATAAACCCTTTAATTAGTTTTCCGGGCCATCATTATCATTCTCTTCATCATCTTCCCATGTGATTGTTTTTACTTCTTTTGTGTAGCCGTCAACTTGGACGACCGCGTCTCGATCATCCTCTAATTCAACTTCGATCAAATAATAAGGTGTCTGATCTGGGGGCTGATAAAATTCTGTATCGTCACCTGTTCCTTTTACATGTTGTTCCGCAATCGCAATTGCTTCCTTTTCTGTAATGATACTATCTGCCACCATTGTTGAGTCAATAATAGCTCCAGTATATGGGTCGAGTATTAATGTGATTTTTTCGTTATTCTTATTTACCACCGCTTTATAAAAGGAATTGTCTTTCTCCTGCACAAAATCAATTTGTTCCAGGTCACCTTGTGAGGAAATACTCTCCTTTATTTCTTTTTGGTTCAGTTGCTTTTTGGGTATGCTTTCCGTCGTTTCTTCAGCTGCATGAACTATGGTTTCTTTTTTTAGAGAACGAACTTCACCGCTTTTCGCATCCATCCTAATTTGATACACCCCGGTTTCAAGCTGCATTTCAATCTGATATTCTTCACCTTCACTTTCCGTTGTCTTTAAAATGGTGCCTGGATATTTATCCTTTGCCGTCTGGTTCACTTCCTCTATCGTCAAGCTTTCCGCGGATAATGATGGAGCCCACCATTGAAACCCGACGAATAATAGCAGACCAAAAACGAGAGTTGATCCAGCTGTTATCAGCATTTTTCTACTCTTCATCGTATCCCCCATCCAACGTCATTCTAACTTTATTAATCTTGATAAAATGTGAACTATATAAGAATTCACTATTTAAAGACTTAATTAAATAAAAGAGTGACGATTGTTCCCCTGTCTTCGAGACTATCCATTTCAATCCGTACATCAATTGCATCAGCAATTTCCTTTGCCATGGAAAGCCCCAATCCTGATCCGCCTTGCTTTCGGCTTCTCGCTTTATCTACACGATAAAAGCGATCGAACACTTTTGGCAATTCATCCTTTGGAATTCCATCCCCTCTGTCTTCGATGCGGATATATGCTTCAGCACTTGTTTGTCCTATGTAGACTGAGATATGCTCATCACTATACTTTCTTGCATTGTCTAGAAAAATGAACAAAAGCTGTTTTAACTTTTGAATGTCCGTTACTGCTTCAATTGCATCGCCACTATAAATCTCCAATGTTCGATTATACGCATTTTTATACACTTTCGCTAACTCTGCAATGATGTCGTTCAGAATGATGGTTTCCTTCTCTATATTCCATTTTTCCTGATGCTTTGCTAGCAGGAGCATTTCCTCTGTCATCTCTCTCATTCTTATGGCTTCAGAATGGATGGCCTCTATTGATTCAGCAAACAAATCAGGACGCCCCAACCCTTTTCTCTTCAAAAGACTTGCATAGCTTTCGATGACTGTTAGCGGTGTTTTTAATTCATGTGAAGCGTTCGATACGAATTGCTCCTGTTTTTCGAAGTTAGCTTGCAGCAAATCGATCATGTGATTAAAGGTTTTTCCCATTTCCACAAGTTCATCTTTTGATTTTTCCTCTAGGCTAAGTCGCTTAAATTGGCCGCTTGTTTGAATCTCCTTCATCGTATCAATCATCGATCGAATCGGACGGGCGATGAAGTTACTAAGAATGGTGCTTGATATCAGAACGGGTATCATGGCAATGACCGTTACAGCGATTAATACGATGCGCAGAACAGCGAGCATTTCTTCGGTTGCTGTAATGCTTTTGGTGATTTGTAGATTAACTACACTTCCATCCCCCCAAACGATCGGGTTTGAAACAAATACATACTTTTTTTGACGATAAGTGATGATCGCGCTCTTCTCACCCTGATAAAAGCTACTATCTCGATTGCTTAATTGTTTTTCAGAATCGGATGTAACGACCGTTCCTTTTCGTTGACCTTCGTTTACAATACCAATCATGCCATCTATAGGCAGATAGGCCCGAAGTAAATCATTTGGTGAAATATCATTAACATTTTTACTAACATCAAAGGAAATTTTCTTTGTCTCCGCTTTCGCACGATTAAGTTCATTCACCATCATCAGATTACTGAATACAAAATAAATGGAAACATTCATTAAAAGGAGCAGGAAAATGAATAACACCGCTGTATATAAATTTATTTTCTTCCGAAGTCTCATTTTGCATCCTTCATGACGTAGCCAACGCCTCTTACAGTATGGATAAGCGGCGTATCAAAGCCGTATTCGAGCTTTTTGCGAACATATCGGATATACACATCCACCACGTTTGTTTCTCCATAGAAATCATACCCCCAAACCGCTTCCAGAATTTGATCCCGGTTTAGCACTTGACGCTTATTCTTCAGTAAATAAAGAAGTAAATCATACTCTTTTGGTGTTAGGTCAATTTCACTTTCACCTCTAATGACTTCGCGTGTTTTGACATTTACCTTTAAATCAGCGGTATTGAGCCATCCATCGTCCTCATCTCTCATTGAAGGTACAGCAGTCCGCATTCTTAAAACCGCACGAATTCGGGCAAGCAATTCCTCAATTTGGAAAGGCTTAGTGATGTAGTCATTCGCACCGAGATCAAGACCGGAAACTTTATCTTCAACCGAGCCTTTTGCAGTTAACAGGATGACTGGAGTGGTATTGTTTTTCATACGAATTTTCCGAAGCAGCTCGATCCCGCTTATGCCTGGAAGCATCACATCCAATAAGATCAAATCCCATTTTCCTGATTGATACGCCTCAAGGGCTTCATTCCCGTCCATTGCCTTTCCGATTTGGTAGCCTTCGATTTCAAGCTCCAATTCAAGCAGTCTCAAGATTTTTTCTTCGTCTTCCACGATTAGTATTGATTCTTCACTCATTTGTAAGGCCTCCTTTGCGGGGGTTGTTTGTGTGGGACTGTCCCTATTTATGTATTCTGTCAAACAAAGATACTACAGTTAGAAAACTAAGAAAATAGGGTATTATAACGAGTTAATAGGGCCCAATACCCGAGGCTATCGTGAGTATATGGAAACAAATCTTTTCGGAATGGTTCCCATCCAATAGATACGAACATGCTGAAATAGCATCACTTGAATAGATAACTGCGAATTACAACGTTATTAAAATCCAAATATAAAAAAGCCCAATTTCCCGGTGTTGCAGGCAGGAAATTGGGCTTTGGTTACTACGTGAAAGCGAATGGTCTTCTTTGATGATTTAATTATATTATTTCGATATACCCTTCTGTTCCATGCACGCGAATTCGTTGCCCGTCTCTTATTATCTTGGTGGCATTATCCACCCCGACAACCGCCGGTAAGCCATATTCACGTGCGATAACTGCTCCATGGGTCATCAGTCCACCAACTTCGGTAACTAAACCTTTTATGGATACAAACAACGGTGTCCAGCTAGGGTCGGTAAAGGGGGTGACCAATATATCTCCCTCTTCTAGATCAGCATCTTCCATGTTTAAGATGACACGTGCCCTTCCTTCGATAACTCCGGAAGAAACAGGTAGACCTACAATAGCTTCGGCTGGGAGATTTTCTCGTTTGTACTCACCTACAATGATTTCACCATCAGACGTGATAACACGTGGTGGAGTTAGTTTTTCATATAATTTGTACTCGTCTTTTCGTTTGCTGATGATCTGGTAATCCAATTTATTTGTGCGTATGACTTCATGAAGTTCTTCAAAAGTGAGGTAGTATATATCTTCTTTTTCACGAATGACTTTGGCTTGTACGAGCTGTTCGGCTTCTTTCATCAAAGCCTGCTTATAAACGAAGTAGCGATTAACCATGCCGTATTTTGGATATTCCCGATAACCGATGAAGTTCCGGATTAGGCTGATCATTCTTTTTGTTTCTTTGGCTTTTTGTTCACCATCCGGTAATTGCTTCAATCGATCTAATAACTCTTGTTCTTTTTTCAAAGCTTCCTGTCGCCCTTGCTCAAATTTCCGATTGCTGGCATTAGGTTCAAAGTTTTTGATATTACTGAGAATCATAGGGATGAGTATAGTTGGTTTTTCGCTCCAACGAGTTTTAGTAATATCGATTTCTCCGGTACATCGCATTCCGTATTTGCGGAGATAATCATGGATAGCGTCTTGGGTTTCCTGTCCACCATCAAGATTAACCAGTTCATCCAAAAAGTTATCATCATTTACATGTTGTAAATAATCAATTACTTCTGGATAAGGCCGAATCACATCTGCGAGCTCCAATAGCGCCAGACCCATTTCCGAAGTAATATTGTTTGGTACAGATTGAGAAAGCGTATCTGCTGCGTTTTTTTCACCTAACCACTCGTTCATATTTTCATTGATCCATGATGAAGCATCTATAGCAGCCATAAACACAGCTGAACTTTGCGGGTCAAATAAAATCTTCTTTAATTTCTGGATATCTTCCAGAATAAAATCAAATAAATCCGATCCTAATTTCGTTTGGATGTTTTGTTTTAACTCTTCTATCGATGTTTGACTACTCTTAATCAAATCTGAAACGATGGTCGGGTCGTTTTCGATTTGTGCCCTTGAATCCGCAGACGACACACTTTTATTGCTTTTACCGGAACTCTGTTCTTGCTTTTCATTTGGTGAAAATTTTATGAAATCTCCTCGCTCAATTATGGTAATGAGTGCGTCTTTCATGAGCGGATCGTGTTGTCCCATGGCATCTAATAACATTTTTCTGCTGTCAGGTGAAGCCAGATTATGTGTTATATCAACAAACAACCTTCCACCAGCTTTAAACCTGGGTCCAAAAGAGGTTAACTGGAATAAAGACATTCCAAGTGGTTTCATTGGATCGGTCATCATTTGTTGATGACCAACAGATACATAGACGTGATTTTCTTGATCATTCGCTTCAGGGATCGGGTATAAAGTAGTGATTGGCCGACTCTGGACAATATAAAATGTATCATCAACCAAACACCATTCGATATCTTGCGGGCAACCAAAATAAGCTTCAATCTCTCTGCCTATGCGTGCGAGCTGTAAAATTTGTTGTTCAGTAAGTGTTTGAGTCTTTTGCTGATCGGGATCGATCTGCTGGGTCTCTGTTCCGCCTTCTTTTAGTCCATGGATAGCCAATTTTTTGGTTGCTATCATCTTTTCGACGATTTCCTCTTCCTGCACTTTATAACAATCGGGAGATACCAAGCCAGAGACCAGCGCTTCTCCAAGTCCAAAACTGGCATCGATCGATAGCAGTTTTCGGTTAGAAGTAATCGGATCAGCTGTAAATAAAATCCCTGAAGTCTGTGGGAAAACCATCCTTTGAACGATAACGGATAAATAAACTTGACTGTGGTCAAATCCATTTTGCATACGGTAGATTACCGCGCGATCCGTAAACAGGGAAGCCCAACATTTGCTGATATGCTGCATGATTGCTTCTTTGCCGTTAATATTTAAATAGGTGTCTTGTTGACCGGCAAAAGAGGCATGTGGTAAATCTTCAGCAGTTGCACTGGAACGCACTGCATAAGCATGTTCATCGCCAAACTGGGAGAGATAGTGAGCAACAGCCTTCACTACATCGGATGGAATTTCTACTTCCATGATGATTTTCCTAATCTTCTTGCTGATTTCACCAATTTGATCTCGATCCTCTACTTTTAGCAGTGTTAGTTGATCCACCAATGCGTAGAAGGCCTCGTTTTGTTCGAGGGCTTTTTGATAACCTTCTGTCGTAACACAAAATCCTTCTGGCACTTGTATTCCATGAATCTTCGATAGTTCCCCTAAATTTGCCCCTTTTCCTCCGGCGAGCAAAAGTTGCGTTTTATCGATCTCCCGAAACTCTAGTACATATGGTTTCATTTCTTTCCCTCCCATTTATCGCTCAATGCCAAGACGAATTCTATGCCAAAAATTGTTCATCCGATCAACCAATTGCGCTGTCCGCTCGTTCTTGCTCCTGGCGAAGTTCCATGTTCATATCAAACACTCCTTTAAAAAAATAAAATTAGGGGTTGACTGAAAAGGATTATATGAAGTATAATTAAAATAGGGATGATCTACATAAAAATCACTTAACAGTGTGTAACTATATAAATTTACCACAGTTTTTCTTTTTTATCAATGATTAAAGGAAGAAAAATTTCACAAGACAATTGACTACAAAAAATGCTATTTAAAATGATAATGAATTCCAATATTAAAAAGCCCAATTTCTATATTAAGAAATCGGGCTTTTTTCGTTACCCCATTAAAGTGCCCTTTAATAAGAACAATGAGAACACTGCTATTAACAGTGTTCTCATTGTTCTTTTGTTCTTCATCGATCTATATCAGTTTTCAGAAATATTCGAGAGGTAATCAGCGAGTTGAACGAAGGTTCCTGAAAAGCCCGCCTGTACCATTTCCTGCGACTCCTCGTAAGTTTTCATTTCCTCCTCAGTCGGTGATACAGGTGTCCCAATCATCGTAAGTACTGCTTTACCTTCATGCTCGGTGAATGTAAAAGTATTGAGAATTTTCAATGGCCAGCTGTCGTTAAAAGGAGCACGTACGATGTTACCCTTTTCATCAGAAAAGAAAGAGGTGTAAACAAGTTTCTCTGGAGCATTTACTTCTTGATAAACGAATTTGACCCACATTACATTACCGTCAGGAGATGTCTGGCTGTAATGGAAGACACCATCCTCACGAAGCTCAAACTTGGAAATATTAAAAGCCCATCCTTTTGGGCCCCACCAGTTCTGCAGATGTTCTGATTCGGCAACGCCTTAAATACAAGCTCACGAGCAGCGTTGAAACTACGGGTAATTTCGGTTTTTGTAAACATTTTAATCCTCCAATTATTGTGTTTTATTTTGTAGCTCCTTCAAGATAAAGTTCCAAGCTGTCGAGTTTTTCTTCCCATATTTCACGATACCGTTCCAACCAAATGTTTAATGCCTTAAAGGTTTCTGAACGAAACTTATAAATTCGACTACCAAGAGCAGAGCACTTAATAATGTAGTATTCATCTTTACACCACGATTTATTAGCATTATATTCCTTCACGTGGAGAATAAAAAAATGATATTTTTGTACATAATGATACATGTTTAAGTTTTTAATAAAAAAGAATGATTTAGAAGTTTTTACTTGAAAACTGAACTTATGTTCGTATATACTATAAGAAGACAATCTTGGTAGCAGTTATTACTAAGGAATCCAATCTTAATTCAAA
Source organism: Bacillus sp. ISL-4 (assembly GCF_018613275.1). Lineage (NCBI taxonomy): Bacteria > Bacillati > Bacillota > Bacilli > Caryophanales > Bacillaceae > Bacillus > Bacillus sp. ISL-4. Next base: position 4,805 of record NZ_JAGGQN010000050.1, on the reverse strand, counting down.
GGAGGATGAAAATGATTAAACCGTATTTAATGTTTAAGAATGCGAAGAGGCTTTCAAACTTTATATTGAGGCATTTGGCGGAGAACTTATTGCGATGCAAAAATATAGTGAGCTCCCTTCAAGTCCAGACTTTCCTGTTGAAGAGAGTGATAAAGAACTTGTTCTACACTCACATTTAAGAATAACAGAAGATGGATTTATTATGGGTTCTGATTCAAAACGCGAATTGAATGATAGTGACAAAGTGGTTGTAAGCGTGGAGCTTAACTCGGAGGAAAAAGCCAGAAAGGCATGGAACATATTAAAAGAAGATGGATCTATACATATGGATCTTCATGAAACATTCTTTGCGAAACTTCACGGTTCGCTGAAGGATAAATTTGGCATTTCCTGGATGTTTACTGTCAATTAAAACGATACTTGAATCCAAGGCCAAAAGACGACCGGTTATTTGACTGGTTGTTTTTTGGCCTTGGATTAAAAAGTTCCTCAACAAACTGGCCCAATTGTTGAACAGACCTGGCTTTAGCTCCAAAAAAAAGAGCTGCAATGCAACTCCTTTATAGAAGTAAGGCCTGTTAATTCGTTCAATACAAAAAAAATAGTGTGAACCATACAAACGCAACACCAAAATTTAATAACATCCAACTCTTATTTTCCTTTTTTAAGAGTCTTTCGAATGCGTCTATTATTGAACCAATTCCTAATAAGATTAATAAATATTTTATGAAATTAAAATTAAACTCATTTATTAACCCTAATATTAAATTCAAGCCCATTAATATTATCATTAAATATCTAATCAGAGTAAATGGTCTTGTACTCTCTTTTTTTTCAAAAAACAATCGCATTACATTTTTCAACTTATTTGACATAACCCCCCCATAAAACTACAATCTAAATTTAATAACCTATACCATAACGCAAACTGGTCTTCTTCAACATAGCTGACCTTTTGTTGCATAAGAAAAGGAGCTGCAGATTAGCTCTTGGAAATGAAGTAAAGCACCCGTTAATTGGATAACAATTGGCAGCTGCAGCTTGGAATAAAAATATTGTTCTATTTGATACTGCCGTTTATGGGCCTATTCCCGTATATTCCTCATTGATAAAAAACGGGATAGCAGAGCTTAATCCAATAGTTGAATTTTAATCCTTTTTTTCGTGGGTCCTTTTTGTTGAGTTTTTCATAATGGAAAAGTCTTTAATTTCATTTGTGTTGTTGACGTGGGTTCCGCCGCATGCTTGCTCATCAATATCATTTATTTGAACGATTCGAATTTCGTTAAGAGAAGCTGGAAGTAAATTAATGACCGTTTTAATTACCCCTTCCTTTTGCTCTGCCTCAGTCCTGCTAATTGTTTTCGTGTAAACATTATGGGGGTGTGCCAGTACCTTCTTTATCGATTGTTCTAATTGTTCAAATGGTATTTCTCCCATTATTTCAGGAGAAAAAGACAGCTCTAATCTCGCATGTTCTTTTTCAATTTGACTGCTTGTAGCTAAAGCATTGTAATGTTGATATAAGTAACCTGAAATGACATGCAATAGTGTGTGATACTGCATATTCTGAAACCGCCAAGACCAGTCAATCTCCATTTCTACCGTTTGATTAATATCCTGTAATGGGCGTTCTAGTTCATGAATGATTTCACCATCTATTTTTTTACTGTTAATATATTATAGGTTTCATCACCTTGTTTAATAACCCCTCGGTCACAAGGCTGCCCACCGCCACCTGGATAAAAAATGGTTTGATCGAACACGACAAACCGGTCTTGTATCGAAACAATATTTGCCGAACATTCTTTTAGATAACTATTGTCTGAATATAGCTCTATCGTGGCCATTTTTTTCTCCTTTTGTTGCCTTGATATCCTCTACCAGCATTTCAACATGTTCTTTTTTCGTAGCCCAACTGGTGCAAAATCTCACAGCACTGTGTGTAGCATCGATCTTTTCCCAGAAGGAGAATGAATACTTTTTGCCTAATTCCAAAATTACATCTTCAGGCAAAATGGGAAACTGCTGATTTGATGTGGAATCATATCGTAATGAAAATCCATTTTCAACAAATGCTTCTCGAATCATCATTGACATTTCCACGGCATGATTAGAAATTTCATAGTATAAGCCATCTTCAAATAAGGTTTCAAACTGGATCCCCAATAGTCTCCCTTTAGCCAGTAATCCTCCCTTTTGCTTGATAAAATACCGGAAATCCCTTTTCAGGGCATCATTCATGATGACTGCCGCTTCACCAAACATTGCACCAACCTTCGTTCCCCCTATATAGAACACATCACATAGCCTTGCAACGTCTGCCAAGGTTAAATCGCTGTCTTTTGAAGCCAAACCATACCCTAATCTAGCGCCATCCAATACCAATGGCAAACCACATTCCCGGCAAACTTTACTTAATGCTTCCAATTCGGCTTTACTATAAGTCGTTCCATTTTCCGTAGGGTTAGAAATGTAAACCAGGCCTGGCTGTACCATATGCTCATGAGTAACATCATTCCAGTGAGCATCATATAATTCTTTCACCTGTTCAGCTTGAATTTTTCCATCATCACTCGGCAAAGTAAGTATTTTATGACCAGTGGCTTCAATTGCTCCTGTTTCATGTACCGCGATATGCCCGGTAATTGCAGCAACTGCACCTTGGTGCGGCCGCAAAATTGAAGCGATGATCGTTGTATTCGTTTGTGTTCCCCCTACTAAAAAGTGTATATCTGCATTCGTCGCATCACACTCTTTTCGAATGTAAGCTCTCGCCTTTTCACAGTGTTCATCCACTCCATATCCGGGTGTTTGTTCTTCATTGGTTTCTATTAATCGTTTCAGAATTCGCTTATGAGCACCTTCTGTATAATCATTTTCAAAACGTATCATCCTATATTCTCCCCAAACTATCTAATTTTTTCTGAATGAACATCATAGAAGCATGGATTTCTTTTATTTCATTTTGTGATAATCCTTGGAATAACCTCACTATTTGTTCATCAGATCTTTCATTAAGCTGGTTAAAAAGAGTCATCCCTTCAGGGGTCAACCGAATCAGACTAGTTCTGTTATCCAAGGTCGAGTTTTCCTTCATGACCAGTCCATCTTTACTCAGCTTGTTAATTATTCTGCTCATATAGCTGCGATCAATTTCCAGTTTATCAACCAAATTGTTTGCTATACACTGCTCCATCAAACCGATTTCTAAAATTACCCTTGCCTCAGTGAAAGAATATCCGGTATCCAAAATATGCTTATCCAATACACCAAGTATATTCGTATAAAATCTATTGAATTGCCGTATATCAGCCATGGTATTTTTACTTATATTCATTCTTGACTTCCTTTTTTAGTAGACTTTATCCACTAATACATTATTGTAATTAGTGGACTTTGTCAACATTTTTCGTGAATCTTTGAAGAATCAACCGATACCACTAGTTTAACCAATTTCAAAAAATTCACTTTTAGCTTGAACCTGATTTAGTTTACATTCTATTAGGTTGATTGTTTCTTCTCGAGGAAGTTACAATACTTTAATTAGAAACGCTTATAAAATTTTCCACTTTAACAAACCTACCTCTAAGAAGGAAATCCTTTGACCCATAACTTTTATCTTTAAAATTAGAGATTATCGAACACGGGATGAGTTAAAGTGCATAATATAGGATAGTGATATTTAACTATATTTCGAAAGGATGTAATATTGTGTATCCTTCTTACACTAACCCACACCATCTCAAACAAGAAACACTGTCACAGGTTGGACCATGGGTACAGTATGGTTTAAACGAAGCTCAAAAAACATCCATCCCTCATGCAATGATGGAAATTGCAGCTATTGCCTATCTGATGGGTAAAGGATATGATCCAAGGATGGCGCATCAAATAGTCGAATCATGGGAAGTTAATGAAATATTTTAACTGCTGTAGCATTGAAATAAAGATTAATCAATATGTCCTCTTTAACCCACATATTAGCGTAAATAAAAAAAATCCATTTTGAAAAATGATTGATCAAAATGGATTTTCTTGTGATTTAGTATACAGTTTTTATAAAATATTTTGATTATTTTTAGTGAGTCTTAATGAACAACGCACCCGTTAGTCAATAACAATGCTTACCACTATGGTTGATGAGGTTGTCTTTTTATTTTGGTTTTATTCTCCCCATACATATTCAGGATTAAATTCGAATGGCATAATTTCTGTTTTTTTGTAAGTGACGGGTTTTTCATTCGGAATCGTTATAGTAATTTCAGTTTTTTCTTTGTTCATTTCTAACGTTAGAAATGAAGTCTTATTTGAATCTTCACTATAAATTATAGCAGTTAGCTTATTTCCAGTTGATTCGGTTAACTGTAAATGCATTACGACTTTCTCTTTTCCCTTTTTCGGGATTTTTTGCAGTATATACTTAGCAGATCCTTTGATGTCGCTGCTACCATTAATCATTATGTAATATTCACCATTTGTCCAACCGCCCGTCATATGATACCTTGGTGCATCGTAAGAAGGCTCTGTGTTCTGTTGGGTGGAATCTTGAACTTCGTTTTGTTGAGGAGTATCTACTAATTCATTTTTAAAGTCTAGTTCATTGTCACAAGCAGCAAGGATTCCTATAACCAAGAGTCCTACAGTGACTTTTTTAAAATTAAACAAAGGTATGTCCTCCTAAAAGATGAATGTAAATTTCGACCGATTAAATTATCCACCCTAACATTGAGTGTTGAAGACAATAACCTAAATATAATACCATAATAAACCAATTCCTTATACAACTATCCTCCCTCAATAAA
>NZ_JAGGQN010000049.1:0-6560 GCF_018613275.1 Bacillus sp. ISL-4 | reverse complement strand
AGCTGCCTTAAAGACAGCTCCTTTCTTCAGCTAATAGGATGTCAATATCTTTCGCTAAAATTTTCATTACCCTAAGAACGAAGCTATTTATTATTCGGATTTAGAACAAGATCCTACTTTTAAACGGAATAGTGAGACAGGATATATTTATAGATCCTTATTATGTATTCCTATTGTTTATCAGAATACACGCTTAGGAGTTTTTAATATTGATGGTGAGAAGCCTGACTCCTTTGACAAGGATTGCATAAATTATATTACATATTTAGTTAATGCCCTTTCACAAACGTTTTATGAGGAGCTTAAGCTCCTTGACCATAAAATTACATCTTTGGGAGGGTATGTTAGTAACGACAAAGAACAATCCTTATCAAGAACCAGTTAAGATTAAGGAGTATGACCTTCTGGATAGTTATTATTCTGGTGATTTAGATGCTTTTGAAGTTGCTGAGAAGTTATTTACTTCTAATGATGCGGATAGAGGAAAAAAAAAATTCAAAAGAGGTATGACAAAACAATTCAAGAAAAGACAAGGAAAATCGTCAATTGTCAATTACAAGAAGTTTAAAGTGCCGCCTTTATTAGACAGCACTTTTTTTCTTTTGTTAACAATTTTCTCACTCATTGAGATGTTTCAAATGTATTAAAATAAAGGAGTCTCGCCATATAGAGATTCCTTTGTTTTTATTTAAAGTTCGTATAACTTTGATAATTCCTTTAAACGATCTTTAATTTCCGATAAATTCCATAGAAGCAAGAAAGTAAGAATCCGTGTCTAAGTTTTGAATTTTTTAACTCGAAATCGAATGCATGATAATGTAAATATGATCGTACATTCAAATTGCCACCAATTGGCGGCCTTCTTATGGTGCTAACGCACCCTGAGTTAGTCTAATATGAAAAGGATTGCAATAAAACAAAAAGAGGGATAACTTTCATCCCTCTCACATTTTACTTTATTTTCTATTGATTTATCGCAAAGTTTTTAATGCACCACTCCACGCAATAACTTGGTCAAGCATCGCATTAACATTATTAAGGTGTAAATCAGCAGGTTTAAAATCAGTTCCGTTTTCGAAATCTGTAAATAGAGATAAAGTTGGGTGAACCCTAACATCTGCTATTTGTAATTCTCCACAGATTCCACGTAAATGTTCAGCAGCACGAGCACCACCTGTTGAACCATAGCTAACAATTCCAGCTGCTTTATTATTCCATTCATCACGAGCTGAATCCAATGCGTTTTTTAATGCACCTGTTATGCTGTGATTATATTCTGCAGCAATGAATACAAAACCATCTAAATTAGTTAGCTTTTCCGACCAAGATTTTAAACCGGGTTCATCTCCAGCAGTTGTAAACACAAACGGCAAATTGAAGTCCACAATATCTACAATTTCATACTCTGCATCTCCTCGTTTATTTGCAATACCGTATACCCATTCTCCAACTTGAGGGCTAACTCGACCTTGGCGTGTACTACCTAAAATAATTCCTATTTTTAGTTTTTCATTTGTCATTGGTTCTTCCTCCTTAGTGGATGTTCCAAATAATTTGTCTAAAAAGCCCATTCTATTCCACCACCATTTTTTTCTTTATTAGAATAAACAAAGCAATGAAGCACTATACAAAATTGTTTAGTTCCTTCTTACACTAACTGCCCCAATAGTTGAACAAAGGTATTTTTTCTCTAATTTTTGAATCCGGATTTTTGAATAGGGAAGAAAGGTCGATGAAGATGACGCAACCAAAAGATGTGCAGCCGATCCGTGATCAGCTGCAGTTAGAAGATATGAAATGGGCACTAAAGCGCCATTATTCGGAGCGTGATTACATCCTGTTTTTGTAGGCTGCGAGACCGGCCTACGTGTTGGGGACCTACTCAAGCTCACCACGAAGCAGATCCTGAACCTCAAAGGCAAACAAAACAAGATTCTCAGGGTCAAAGAAGGCAAAACGAAAAAAAAACGCGACATGTATATCGCGAATTGCTTTCAGGAGGTCTATGAGTACGCCAAAAACGTCCAGAGTCCCTATTTATTTCCATCCAGGAAGGGAGAACGACCCATTACCCCTACTCAAGTGAGAGTCCCCCTTCTTAATGCTGTTTGTTCCATTAATCTAATTTCATGATACATAGCATCAGATAAGATTCCTTTTTCAATGTTCTTATTTATTTCAAAATAAAATCCAGCCAATAAACCTAACGGTAATTTATCTTAAAGGGAACTTTTTTCTTTCTCCATAAGTCACCTCCTAATTGGGCTACCATCAGCAAGTTTATTTTACGCTTACCTTATAACTTTCCCAATCAAATGGCGCTTTTAACAAATATCTTAAGGTATGGATATTATCTATTACCACATAATATAAAAAAACCATTATATAGAGTGCGAACGATGATATTTAGAGTGAATCGAAAAATAAAAAAGGAAAGGTGCCAATGAACGAATTGAAAAACCAGCAAGTCTTTTCTATAGAGAATATAAAAAAACAACTGAATCATACTGAAGATTTAAAAGACCGGGAAGTTAATATCAATGATGTAACTTATATTATTCTTTACATATCTCCTTTAGTGGATCAAGAAAAATTGGAGTCAAAAGTTATTGAGCCACTTATAAAAATGGAGCATAACGATATTTTGAACGAACTATACAGCAAGGAAATCAAGATTATTTCTAATAATGAGGAAGCGATATGTGGAATATTAGATGGTTATTGTTTGCTTTTGAAAAAAGAAAACTATCATGAAGGTTTCTTGTTGGATGTAACAGAAACAATTGGAAGGGTAGTTTCCGAACCTCTCACAGAAAAAACGCTGCTTGGAGCACATGAAGGGTTTGTTGAAAGTCTTGATAAGAATATTTATTTGCTGCGGAAACGAGTTAAAATACCTGGATTTACTGTTAAAAAGTATATCTTAGGTTCAAAAGTCCCTACGGATGTAAGCTTAATATATGTGAATCAATTGGTAAATCCCGAGATTATAAAAAAAGTTGAAGAACGATTAAAAAGTATAAGTCTTGATTTTATCCGGTCGCCAGGTGATATACAGGATTGTATTGAAGATCAGACATTCTCTCCATTCCCTCAACTATTAGACACGGAACTTCCGGAACGGGCTGCTTCCAATTTGAAGGATGGGAGAATAGCATTAGTTATAGATGGAAGTCCTAAAGCATTTATTTTGCCGGTTATATTTTCCGTATTTTTCCAGTCACCCGATGATTATTCTAGCAGATGGGAATTAGGGTCCTTTTTCAGAATCCTTCGATTATCGGGTTATATTAATGCTTTAATTTTACCGGCACTTTATATAGCTATCGTTACGTATCATTACGAAGTTATTCCTACGGAGCTTGTTTATTCATTCCAATCATCTTTAAGCTTTGTGCCATTTAGGCCAATAATTGAATTAATGGGCATGCAGTTTACCTTCGAATTATTAAGAGAGGCATCCATCCGTTTACCGACTTCCATTGCTTCAACATTTGGGATCGTTGGTGCTTTAGTAGTGGGAACAGCAATGGTTGAGGCAGGTTTTGTTTCATATGGAGGACTGATTATTGTTGCGCTAACTGCCGTCTCCTCTTTTGTTCAACCTAATATAGAGATGAGCAGCTCTATACGTGTACTTGGATTTCCATTAATGATTATGGCGGGAATGTTCGGTTTTCTTGGAATTATGTTAGGAGTTTTGTTAATCTTAATCCATCTATCTCGTCTCACTTCTTTTGGTGTTCCATATTTTTCACCTTTTGCCCCTTTAAAAGTGCATGAATTTAAAGATACGATCATCCGAGTCCCTGTATGGATGAAGGGGGATCATCCAAAAAGCTCTTCTCGAATTCAAAAAGGAAAAATGGAAAGAGAGTGGAAGTTAAATGAAAGTGAAGACCCGTATTAATCATGCCGACCTATTTTTTTTATTAGTGCAAACAATGGTCGGGGTTGGGATCTTGTCATTACCTTTCCAAACCTATAAAACTGCCGCTCAAGATGGGTGGATATCTGTTTTACTTTCAGGATTTATGATTCAACTCATTGTATTGCTAATGTGGCTTTTATGCAAAAGATTCCCCCATCTTACTTTATTTGATTTTAGCAAATTAATTTTGGGAAAAACATTGGGAAACATTATTAATTTCTTATATATAGTTTATCTGCTTACAATCGTAAGTTATGTATTTATAGTTATAGATGATATTTTCGTTCGGTGGATTTTCCCCGAAACTCCCAAGATGGTATTGCTTATCATGGGATTGGTTCTTCTCTTTTATGGGTGTATTGGGACGATAAGGAATATGGTGTCTTTATTTTCTTTTCTGTTCATATTCATTTTATTTTTATTTTTTATTACACTTCTAACTTTTCAAAATTCAGCCTTTGATTTTCGCTATCTTTTTCCAATTGGATCCAGTGGCATCTGGAAGATTCTTAAAGGCACAAAAGATGCATTTCCATCCTTTACAGGCTATGAAACATTGCTCATTTATTTTGCTTTTATTAAACAGCCTAAAAACTTCTCAGCTATAAAGGGCGCTTCTTTTGCTATATTTTTTGTAACCATACTTTATACATATATCGTTATCATCACCACTATGATGTTTAGCCCAGCTGAAATAAAGATTGTTCCAGAACCTGTTCTCTATATGCTGCGAACTATTAATATGCACGTATTACAACGATTAGATTTAATATTTTTATCGATTTGGGGGGTCGTAGTTTCTACTTCTATTCTTAGTTATGCCTATTTGGGAAGTATGGGGATAAGCAAATTATTGCGCATGAAACATAAGTTAGCTGTGATTCTTTCTAGTGCAGTGGTCTTTTTTGTATCTATTACATGTCATCTTTACCTAGAAATAATCACTTTTAGGAAATGGATTGAAATATTAAATTTGACTTTTGGCATTCTTATTCCTGCAATCCTTCTTCTAATAGCAATTATCTTTAAAAGGGAGGCATCATCCTTCTATGAGGAAAAATAAACTGGTTCTAACCCTCATTATTCTGACACTATTAACAGGCTGCTGGGATGAAAGGTTATTGAAAGATGTTCGAATAGTTTATTTATCAGGCTTCGACTTGGATGAGAAAGGAGACTATTTGATTACTGTATTGATCAGAAATTTAAATATAAGCAAGTCTAGCAGAGGAGAAAGGTCTATCACTAATGATATGATAACAGGAAAAGGAAAAAATGTAAGGGAAACAAGTTTAAATATTGATCAAAGTGTAGCTGGCACTCTTGATCCCGCAAAAGGAAGAACGCTCATTTTAGGTAACGATATTGCAAAAGGTGATATTTTCAATGTTTTAGATACTATTTATCGGGAACCAAGATTAAATGTAAACTCTAAGGTTGTTGTTACTTCCGGTAGTGCCAAAAATCTAATTCAGCACTTAACTGAAAAAGAAATGGAAAAAGCAGAATATTTTTATGAATTGATTAAAAGTAGTGAAGACCTGACTGAGATTCCATCAGTAACAGTTCAAACTGTTTGTACTTATTTGTTTGATGAAGGAAAGGATTTCTTTCTTCCCTACTTAGGTATAGACAAGGAAGATCATACAGTAAAAGTGAAAGGAACTGTACTTTTTCATGACCGCAGCTTCACAGGACAATATCTTTCAATTGATGAAAGCAAATTATTATTACTTTTTATGGATAAGAAAGCTAGAAAAGCCATTTTAACAGATCGTGTTGAGCAACAAGAAGACGCAGCCTTAAGTTACAAAGTGAAAAGGATATCAAGAAATCTAAAAGTGACAAAAAAAGATAAAGTCAGTGTTGATATTTCTCTTCAACTGGATGTAGAAGTCATTGATTACCCAACAGACCATTTAGATAATCAGAAGAAGATAAAAGATTTAAATCAACAATTATCAAGACAACTTACTAAAAATGCAGATGCTCTTTTTAAAAAGCTAGCAGACAATCAAAGTGATGTTCTTGGATTAGGCAGAGAATTGATCGCATTTTATCCATCAATCTGGGAAGAAATAAAAGGAAAAAATTATTATGAACACATCGAAGTTAACCCTGAGGTAAACATTAATATTATCAGCAGAGGAATTATTTTATAAAAGCAGAATCGTCTAGTAGTTTGTGTTCAAGCGGAGTCTGAATCATGACTTATTAAAAAGGCTGTTGGGCACGGCAGTAGTAGTTGGAGCTTCGCCTGCAGGTACAGAGGTGAAATTAGGAGTAATTGTTAAATGTGTAGCTTTATAAAAAAGTCTGATAATAATACTCGTCAATCGTTGATTTATTGCTCGTTTTTTGAAAAATCTTGTTCAGATTGTTCAGAATTTCTTACAGATGTTTTATTATCATCTGAGTGTTCTATGTTATTTGATGACTTACTAGGTGAATTGTTTGTACCCCCTACTAATAAAAAAATACTGAAAAAATAAATAACTACTTTTTTTTCAACATATGAGATTTTAACCTCCGTTTCCTTTTTTAAGTTTACATAATTATACCATTTTTTTAAATATGGGTATTTTATCCAACTGATAGACTGACTCCCTTATTAAAGTAACCTCCCTCA
>NZ_JAGGQN010000004.1:0-18868 GCF_018613275.1 Bacillus sp. ISL-4 | reverse complement strand
CACGAAAAAGGTTGCCGCAGCCAACCTCCCTTATTGAAGTAAAGTACCTGTAAGCTGCATAACTAAACCTTTGATACTTCCCATGAACCAATAGAAAACAAAAGGACCATAAGAAGGCCCACTATAATATATATCGCCTTTCTTACCCTAAATGGTAGTGAAGTTATCAAAAGATAAACAAAATTACCGAAGATTCCTTCTCCACTTACTACTTCACTCTGCTCTTTATCTTGCTCTTTAGTCAGAGATAAAAGAACAAGGAAGAGAAACCCTATATCTATGTTCAATTCAATTTCCCTCTCTTATTTTAGGTGGATCTCGTTACTTTATATGCATTTTTCACCACCACTTTTACAAGCTGCCCCGTTAGTGCCATAAGAAAAAGAGCTGCGGAAGCACCCCCTGTCCGTTAGTTTATACCGCACGCCCCAAAAGGAAAACGTTACGAGAATGGACATATTTTCGAAGAAAAAATGTCCATTCTTTTGGTAATATAGAGGCAGTTGTTTATTATAGAGCATTTATAACATACGGAGATGATGAAAAAATGACAGGACCCGTTTTGATTTTGACCATTATTTTAACGATATTTAAACTAGTTGTTACCTGCCTTCCAACCGATGTCGTCAATTGGCTTTTGAATAAATTTAAGATGCATCCAACACTTAGTGACGGGAATACCGTGATCACGATGGACGGAAAACGATTGGAAGGGGAAGAGAAGAACCAAGTGATTCAGGATGTTAACCACGCGATGGTTTTGAAGAAAAATCATATATTTCCTGGAAACGATTCCTTGTTTTTACAGCCAAAGAGCGGTGTGAAGCCATTGGTCATCGATACGAAAAAAGGCAAAAAGGATATTCGGTTATTGGTGTTCGTGTACGGCGACCATGTGGATGTCGTAAAACAGGACAAGAAGAAGCTTGTGGCATATAGCATGCGTTCCGAAAGCCTCCAAGACCGTTCGATGATGAAGGGAATGGATGTAAAAGAAGCATAAAAGGAAGAAAAATGAAAAACCACACCATGATGTGTGGTTTTTTGCTTGATAATCAGTGACCATATTCTAGTACGACGCACACTTTAGCTGAACTAGGGAATTTTTTTACTTGATTGGAATGTATGATAATGTAAAGAATCGCACGCACAAAAGGCCGCCAATTGGCGGCCTTCTTATGGCGCTAACGTACCCCTTAGTCCTCCATGTAGTGTCATAGCATCGCTTGTTATACGAGATCTACGTCCCAACCAGCCTCAAACATGTTTCTACAAGTAGGGGGCGGACAGTTTAGTTCACGGGATCAAGCCCCACGCACCCGTAGGTTTTACCCTGGCTACTGATATAATAGATTCTATTAAAAAAAGGTCAACCAGTAATTTTTACTGGTCAACCTTATAATTCGAACGCACCCGTTAGTTCATAAAACTTATTGTTGAGTTGACAAGTGAAGGAGGGAGAAGATCATTAGAAAAGATAGAAAAACGCCCAGAAAAAGGCGTTCAATTTAATCATTATTATTTATTTTACCGTCGTTCCCCTTGTCAAGACCAGTAGCGTTATTAACTATTTGTGGAAACAAGTTTAACCCCTGATCCAAAGCATTCATTGAATCGGCTTTTTGGCCAAGATTTTTTGTTTTTTCTTGTTTTTTCATTTTGTCGCCTCCTAAAATTAGGATTCGTAGTAAATAAAAAATTATTCCAAAGTAATTTTCAAATGATTATGTTGCACAGTTCGAATAAACTATGCTTACTTGAACTAATCTGCCCCTTTAGGTCCATAAGAAAAGAGCTGCCTTAAAAACAGCTCCTATCTTCAGCTAACGCACCCGTTAGTTGATTAAGGAAACAACGTCAAAACTTTATTATCCTTTAACAACCACAATCCGACTCCTCATAATTTATTATCAATGAGTTGAATATGTTAATGAAAGCTAGTTTATAAATAAACTATACAACCTTTTTCTTCTACTTTTTCTAACCATTTCGGTATTTTCAAGTTAGGATTCCATCTTAAATCTAAACGTTCTAATCCCTCAATTTCCATTAAAGAATCCGGCAATTCAATCAATTGATTACCCCTTAAATCTAATTCTAATAAATTTACTAGCTTTCCGATTCCATAGGGTAACGTTGTCAATTGATTATTTCTCAAATTCAATCGTCTTAACTTTTCACATTGGTTGAGTGAATTCGGGACTTGTTTTAATTGATTTTCTTCCAAATCCAAAACCCGTAATAACGTCAAATTTTCAAATATTTCTGGGAGAGTGGTGAGTTGATTATTTTTAAAATGCAGCTCTCTAATATTGTTTAACATGCTAAAGCTCTTAGGTATCTTATTAAGTTTGTTATTCATTAAGCGTAACTCTATCAGGTTGGTTAATTCACCAATTTCTCTTGGTAATTCACTCAATTTATTATCGCTTAGATTTAAATATTTTAATTTTTTAAGGCTTTTAATTTCAGGGGGGACTGTTTGGAGTTTATTATTGTGAAGATATAAATAATCCTCCAAATTCACAAGGTATTCTATATCTGATGGAATTATTTCAATCTGATTATGTCCTAAGTCCATCATTCTAAGTTCTTTCAAATTTTTTATTTTAGCAGAGATTTTTTCAAGCTCATTAGCAGAAATATTTAACACTTTTAAATTGTTCATTATGTATATTTCTTCTGGAATTCCTATTATCGAAAAGGTTGATTTCCGTAATTTCATTCAGAGATAAGTTTATGTTCGGCAATGAATTTAATTTAGCATGGGGAAAGCTAATTTCCAATTAATCTCCTCCTATTAATTATTCATCAAGAAATTACCATACGAATAAATGTATTCTATTTTTCATTTTCTGTATAGCAAAAGTTATTCTTCTTTATCTTGTCCTTCTTGAGCTAACCTGACCCTTTAGTTCCATAAGCTTCAAAATGAATTTTAGTTAAGATTAAATAAAAAAACAGCTACAAAGAGGACTAATACTGTCCATATAAATGGTGATCCTTCTTAATGAAGAATCGCACCCTTTAGTGGAATATAAAAGTATTGAAAATCTTTAATTATCTTGGTCTTGGAGATGCAATAAATGTTCTTCCTGTAATTCTTGTATGTTTTTTTTGAAATTTTAATGTTGTAATGGTTCAAATCTGATTTGTCTAATTTTTTTCTAAATATTCTCGTAGTTCCAGTTCACTTTTGGTTTCATCCATACCAATCCAAATCGTAGAGTCCGTTTCACTAACTTCAGAACTGAACAAACCGAAGTCATCCCATGCAGCATCAAGGACTGAGGTAATACTATTAGCCTGTGCTTCATCGTTGTTGGTATAAATATTAGAATAACTACGACTATCACTAAAACAGAAAAGAATTTTTTCATTATATTCCCTCCTATAAAACCATATTCGTTCTTCAACTATCCTGCCCCTCTAGCTCCATAAAAAAGAAGCTGCCTTAAAGACAGCCCCGATCTTCTATGTATCTTTAGTGTGGTCTATATTACCTCAAATTGTATTAAAAGGAGATTATTTATATAATATTTCCATAATTGATAATGAAAATCGTTTTCAATTATGTTATTATATCTCCTAGTCATTATTTTTTAATTATAGGGAGGAAAAGTATGTTTATTGATTTTTTAAAGCGTAACAAAAATGTCTCCATTCTTTTGGCTGTGTTGCGTGTCTATCTCGGATATACGTGGGTTATGGCTGGCTGGGGGAAGTTAACAGGCGGACAATTTGATGCTGCTGGTTTCTTACAGGGTGCGTTGGCAAATTCAACTGGAGATCATCCGGCTGTTCAGGGATGGTGGGTTGCATTCCTTGAAAATGTAGCCCTTCCTAATGTAGAGATATTCAATACGTTAGTACCATGGGGAGAATTCCTCGTCGGGATAGGATTATTGCTGGGTTGTTTTACTAAAACGGCTGTCTTTTTTGGTCTAGTTATGAACTTCTCTTATCTGTTTAGTGGCACGACAAGTACCAATCCACAACTTATTCTAATATCTATGTTTATCCTTGTTTCTGCTATGAATGCAGGAAGGTATGGGGTAGATGGCATGATTATACCTACTCTTAAAGAAAAACTATTTACTAACAGAACAATAGAGGAAAAAAAGGTAGCTTAACAAAGAGTAGAGAATTAAAAAAAAGGTCGGATAAGTGATCCCGACCTCTTTTTTTGCGATAATTGTGATTATGTAAAGTATTTCGGCATCCCACATTAATTTTTTTAATGCAACGTCTGTTACTGCTCCAAATTCTCATTACCTTTTTTTGGAAGTATCACCTGATAATTAAAAGGTATTTGGGAGTAGAAAATCCTATCACCTTTGCTTCTTATCTATAAGAAACCCAATAGTTTCAACTAAAATCATTAGAAAAGATACCTATAAACGCAGTAACTATGCCCTCTGTTTTGTCTTTTGCATAAAAACAACTTGTCGCTGCTGGACTGGGAATTTCAATTCTGCTGAATTTAAAGGGGACAGACCAAAGTAAAATAACAAAAATACCTATCAAAAGTCCGCATTGCCAACGGACAATTGGAATTGCTTGGGTAGAGGGAAGATATTTATCACCTGCAACTCAAAAATTCAAACAATTTATTTTGGACCATTCCTATGAATAGTAGGAGTGGTCATTCTTTTGAGCTAAATTTCATTTAATAATCCCCCTATGGAATTCCCTTTATTTCCATAAGAAAAGGAGCTAGTCAGCTCCTGAAGCAAAGTACCTTTTAGCTAAATATCGGTTATTTATACAAAATATCATCTTTTAATGAAGCAACTTTAGTTAAAGCTGTATCTATGTCAGCTTCATTCACTCCAAAGTGAGCAAGTGCATCGTTTAGATGTTTTACAATGGCATCAAAATGGGCTGGTTGCAGATTCAATCCTTGGTGTGCTTTTGCCATGGATTGTCCAGAATATTGTTTTGGACCACCTAATGCAAAACTAATAAATTTTGTCTGATGACGGCGTTGTTTTTCCATATCCGTCTTTTCAAAAAAATGATTAACTGTATCATCCTTAAGAACCAACTCGGAGTAAAAATAGTCCACAACTTTTGCTATCGCTTCTTCTCCGCCAACTTTTTCATAAAGTGTTTGTTCCATATATACACTCCTATTTTGTAGTTAATAGAAGTATTTTCTGTAGCTTATTTCGTTTTTATTCCTTATCTTTCATCAAATCCCATTAATTGAAAAAATGAGTCACTCCAGCACCTTATGATCTTATGCAGCCATCCTTTCCCTTTAACTCCATAAGTGTGCTGCCAAAGCCCCCCCCCTTAATGAAGCAAAGAACGAACCCGTAGTTCATTAGCCCTTTGGGTATCAAATGCTGTTTGAAAACAAACTCGAAAAATAAGGAGAAGTCGTCATCCATTAGAAGTTATTAATTTCTCTGTGGACTTACTCAATAGTCGCTTCTCTCTCCTTTTCTACGCAAAGAAAAATAACTTGAACAGTAGATATTAATTTTAAGATAAAAAAGTTACCAGCTTGGCCAAAAAATAAGTATAAGAATGTAATAGATTGGATAAACTAATAAAAAAGGAGTGGGAGATTATGGAGACTAAAATTAAAGAAGGAACAAAAGAAATGTGGAGCGAAATTAATGAATGTATAACTCGGAAAATTAATGAAAAACATGATTTATCTTTTCAAAAGAAGAGCAATGATAATTATATGAATCTATATATTCAAACAGCAGTATTACACACCTTATTTGAACTATCAGATGAGTTCAGGAAAATCGAACGAAAATATAACCGATTGTGATACTTCTGGAAAGGTCATGCACTAAAAAATTCAACTTAATGGTGGATTAGGATTAAACTCTTTAAGGGGGCCTTTTAATCCTAATCCACGTTTTTTCTTTCCAGCTTCATTACTTCATCATTACCGCTGTCGACAATTTGACTAACATCATTACTGTACCATTTGTTTCCCTTCCCTATAAATCCCTCTTTTCATTCCAACTAGAATCCATTTTTCAATCTTACATTAAAATTAAAGCAAAGATTATTCGTCAATCAAGACAGTATACTAAAGCTTAAAACACCTGACAAACCCTCACCTTTTCCTATTAGCAACTGGTGGGGTTTCTAGTTTTGGTTTCTACATTTACGTCAACCGGGAGGTCCCTCTTTTGCAATAACGCCGGATAAATTGGCTTCAATGTGTAAAGTAGTTTTTTACAAGGAAGTTGTTTTTCTAATGGTACGCTGTGTCTAAAACTATTTTTTGTTGTTTTATAAATAACTAAAATCTTGTATATTTAATATAACTTACTGATTTTTGAATCGAATGAAGCTCGGTATAGCTTTATAATTAACTAAAATTATTGAAAGAATATTTTTGAAAGAGAGCTGAAAGCTGATGTTGTGGTCACCGCTATTCGAAAATGATGTACCTGCAGTTATTCTTCCTTAACGGTAGAAAATTGCATCTCCGTTAAGGGCTGGGAATGTTTAGTTAAAACGGAGGGTACAAAATGAAAAACACCATATTAGGTT
Source organism: Bacillus sp. ISL-4 (assembly GCF_018613275.1). Taxonomy (NCBI): domain Bacteria; kingdom Bacillati; phylum Bacillota; class Bacilli; order Caryophanales; family Bacillaceae; genus Bacillus; species Bacillus sp. ISL-4. The sequence goes on along the minus strand of NZ_JAGGQN010000004.1, from coordinate 12,340 downwards.
CTTTATATTTATCACTCGCTGCTAGCATTTGGGGCGGGATGTATGTTGTGGTAAAAGTTGTGGTAGAGGTTGTTCCACCACTTGAATTAGTATTATTACGATATATAATTGCGATTTTAGCATTGTTGACAATTGGTTTTATAACAAAACAATCTTGGCGGATCGAAAAACGAGACTGGCTTTTGGTTTTCATTATAGGACTTGTTGGAAACACAATATCTATCGTAACCCAGGAAGTCGGTACGCTACTATCCACTGCACAAATGGGAGCCATCATCACTTCGACGACACCTGCATTCATGGTGATATTTGCACGTATCGTTTTAAAAGAAAAGATCACTTTTAAAAAATCAATTTCTGTTATTTTAGCGACGATCGGTGTCGGTATCATTGTCGGAAATGCCCATATTGGCTCATCTCACCAACTTGGGGGCGTATCACTGCTTATTGCTGCATTAACTTGGGCACTTATGTCTGTTCTAATTAAACGAATACCTGGGCAATATTCACAAATTGTTATAACGACCTATGCAGTGCTTGTGGCAATTGTCTTTTTAACACCTGTTACGATTAGTCGATTAGATGAGCTTGATTTTCAAGCAATCATGCATCCATCCATATGGGGCGGCCTTTTATACTTGGGCGTTATTTCCACAGCATGTGCCTTTTTACTGTGGAATCGCGGACTGCAAATGCTAACCGCATCAAGTGGGGGATTATTTTTCTTTTTACAACCTATAGTGGGTACTTTTTTAGGTTGGTTAATACTAGGTGAACAAATCGGCTTGTCTTTTTGGATAGGCACAATATTAATTTTTATTGGTGTGTTATTAGTCATTCGGGAAGAATAACCCCTATTAAAAAGTTTATTAGAGTTATATTTTAAAAAGTACCCTATAGAGCAGTCACTTTAAAAAGGTCTGCCTATAGGGTACTTTTTGTGTTTTTACTTGTTTGTTTTTCTTACGTAATCCAATTTTTATTTCTTAAGACAAAAAGATGTTTTTTTTTATTTTCTTCAACCTATTGCATTAAAAAATACCTTTTATACATTCATTACGCAATTATTATCATAATTTAATGTACAATTTGAAAGCATTTTTGTTATCATTAATTCATAATCATGGAAAAGAATTCTAAATTTTATACTAAGGAGGAATCGTTCTTGAAAAATCCATATACGGAATTGACGATCGGGATGATGAGAACGGGGATTTTAGGTTTCGGCGGCGGGCCATCTGTCATCCCGCTCATCCGCCACGAAGCAGTTTCCCGTTATCACTGGCTCGACGATGATGAATTCGGGGACACTTTGGCGATTGCCAATACACTCCCAGGACCTATTGCCACTAAGATGGCAGCATATCTTGGTTATAAATTAAAAGGCTGGCCTGGAGCCATCGTCAGCGTGGCCGCTCACGTTTTACCTTCATGCATTGCGATGGTTTTCTTGATTGCATTCATTAATGTTTTAAGTAATTCGGCAATGATTAGTAATATGATAGCTGCTGTATTGCCGGTTGTTGCTGTCATGCTTGGTCAAATGGCTTATGAGTTTGGCGAAAAGGCGGTAAAAGGGTTAGGAAAGGTGCTCGGAATCACCTTTTTTGCGATTTCCTTTTTGCTTCTGCAGGTCATTTCGCTGCATCCGGGTATCGTCATTATGATTTTCCTTTTATATGGGGCGTTCCATTTTAAATTAAAGGAAAGATTGAAAAATAAAAAGGTTAATAGGAAGGAGGAATCCGCTTAATGGGTCTTATTATCCCAATAGGAGTTGCTGTTTTTCTAGCGTTTTTCATTGCCAATATTCTTGGTTATGGCGGAGGTCCAGCCTCGATTCCGCTTATGTATGATCAAATCGTCACCCGTTATGGCTGGCTTGATAATGCCGAGTTCTCACAAATGCTTGCGTTAGGAAATTCACTCCCAGGACCTATCGCCACGAAAATAGCCGCATATGTCGGGTATGATGTATATGGCTGGCCAGGATTTCTAGTCGCATTGGCAGGCACGATCATCCCTTCAGCCGTGGCTTTGATATTTTTATTAAAAATCCTGCGAAAATACAAACAATCGCCTATCGTAAAAGGCATGTCCCTGCTTGTACAGCCGGTGATTGCGATCATGATGTTATTGCTCACCTGGAATATGGCCGAGGATGCCATCGTTTCCATCGGCTACATCCATTCAATCGTCATCGCTGGATTGGCCTTTTTGGCCCTTGGTAAATTCAAGATCCACCCCGCCTTCGTAATCATACTTGCCTTTGCGTACGGCGGCTTTATCATCCCGCTCACATAATAATAAAAAATCCACCTATATAGGGGGATTTTTTCATTTAAAGCTTCATGCCCATCCGGCTTTTATAACGTTTAATGAGAATTTGGCAATCAACACTGACAACACCGACGACCGCATACAGCTTCTCATTGAGAAAACGTTCCATCTCCTGGTTATCAGTAAAGATTCCGTGCATATGGAGTTTACTCGGACCGGTCATATGATATAAACTCGTTACAGCCGGTTCACTTTCTAATTGCTGTGCGACCGATTCCAGATATTTAGGCTCAACCTCAACGTTAAAGAATGCCGAAACATGGATGCCGACCTTAGCTGGATTTATGACCGCTGTGAACCTCTCGATCACACCGTTTTCAACAAGATGATTGATTCTCATCTGAACCGCAACCCTGGAGAGCTCCACTTTCTTCGCTAAGTCGGTATACGAAATTCGCGCATCTTCATGTAAAACCGAAATGATTTTCTTATCGATCTCATCAACTTTCAAGCTGGGAATCTTAAAGTCCTCTGCCATCCTACGTAACTCCTTTTCGATTTCTTTATTCCATTATCGCAGAGAACACCAGCGGATCACAACAATCTTCCTTTTCACTTTTTAACCTCCATTAAAAACGGCAGAAATTAAGCGATAGCCAAAATATATAGCCCGCCCATTTTCAATACCCTCCAATTTGCCATGAACATCCATCATATATGTAGTTTTTCAAGCCTAATAAACATCATTTCGTCCAGCTGTATGGCTAAAAGCGAAGCCGTCAAACAGATGAATTCCCATAGGAATCAGAGCGGGACAAATTGACGGCATCGGCGCCTCCCCCTTAAGAGACATAAGGGAAACCATCATCATCCTCCGTAATTAATGGGAGCAAATGAGTACCTGCCAGACTGCAGTCCCCCCTCCTCATTCGAAAAATTGAAAGGCGGGGGTTTTACAGACTGTTTAATGCAGGATGAAAGTTAATGAATAGATCCAATGGACACTTCCTCAATCCTTTGTTTGAAAAGTCTTTGCGATGTTTTTGTATTCCTCATCATTGAGAATTCCCATTTTTTTGAATAATGCGGAATAAGCGATTATTTTTTTCTGCGTACGGTTTGTACAATTCATATGGTTCAGCTCCTTTTTTACATAGTATTCACTTACGACAAAATGTTTCCTTAACACAAAATATTTTGAATGAACTAAATCAAAAAGTACCCAATTTCCTGGCAGTTTCATATTGTTATAGGTGATTAAAATAAGACCAGTATATATAAATTCAAGTAATGAATAAGCATCTATTTTTTTAATAACAGCGGGAAGCACTCCGAACCATCTTAAAGTGGTTGGCATTTTTTATACAATGAACGCGTAACTGCTCCCTCCAGCATTAAACTGATGATCTCGCCAATTTATTGGCTTGTTCCGTTTGAAAACCGTATTATTGTTTAAGAAGATGCGAAAAAACTGCATACTTTCTTCATATTTTTTCGCTAAACTGACTTTATTCTATAAGAAGGTGAATGCTCCTGAAAATCTCATTTAAGCTCGGACAATCTATATTTGTTTGCATTTTTTTGATAGAAACCCTTTCCATGGTTTACTTGCATAATAAAGTGATACATTCCCGTGTCAATCAGGAATTGGATTCACTGAAGGCCCGTGGCAATAGTCATCGTGATGTGTTGGAAATTACGTATTCCGGCTCAACCCTTCAGCATATCGGCCTGATGGAATCACATAACGATACAGATGTCGTGATTACGGATACAAGAGGAGATATTCTGATATCTTCCGAAAAGGTAAATGGGGGAATGAAAAAAATCTTAGCTAAAAACCTGCCGCAGGTACCCCGAAAAGGCCTGATCATCCAATCGCGTTGGAAGGATGAAAGATATATAGCCACCGTTACGCCATTTATCAGCGATGAAGAAAACAAAGGCTATGTTTATATGTTCAAAGATACAAGAGAAGTGAAGGATTTAATCGCACAATTGAATAGGCATTTCCTTCTTGCGACCGCTTTGCTCCTTTTCTTCATGCTTGTCATCATTTATTTTCTATCAAAGGCTTTAACCAGACCACTGATAGCGATGAAGGAAGCGACAACCAAGCTCAGCAAAGGGAATTTTTCAGTGGCTGTGCCAGTACGATCTCATGATGAACTCGGGGAGCTTGCCCAATCCATTCAAAGCTTGGCTGATGAATTGAACTATTTAAAGAAGGAACGGAATGAATTTTTGGCAAGCATCTCTCATGAACTGCGCACTCCGCTAACTTATATAAAGGGATATGCTGACGTTGCCCGACGGAGAGATTTGGATGATTCCGAACGATCACGATATTTAGAGATCATCCATGATGAATCTGAACGATTAAACAGATTATTGGACGAACTATTCAATATGGCTAGAATGGATCTAAATACATTCACCATATCAAAAGAAACCGTCCAGCTCTCTTCATTCCTGCGAAACATTCACGAAAAAGTTTTACCGGCTTTTACAAATGAAAGAATTCAATTGAATCTGGAATGTAAGGATGATTTATTTATACATATAGATCCCTCACGGTTTGAGCAAGTCATTCTTAACCTGCTGGATAATGCGCTGAAGTACTCGAACGAATATACAGTCACCACCATAAAAGCCACTGAATGCCTTGGCAGGATTTCCATCTCCATAATCGATCAAGGGGTTGGCATTCCCCCTGAAGATATCCCCCATATCTTTGATCGTTTATATCGTGTCGAGAAATCACGCGCCAGAGATACCGGTGGATTCGGATTGGGGCTCTCCATCGTCAAGCAATTAGTGGAGATACAAGGAGGAACCATTTCGGTTAAAAGCGACTTGAAGCAAGGAACGTGCTTCACTATCACATTTAAGGAGATAACAAATGAAGACAGTAGTTCTGGTTGATGATGAACAGAGAATGCTTGATCTATTAGAGTTATACGTTAAACCTCACGGATATACATGCGTGAAGATTAAATCTGGATATGAAGCCATACAGTTCTTAAGGCACAAACATGCGGACATAGTACTTCTTGATGTAATGATGCCTGAGATGGATGGGTGGGAAACGTGCGAAAGGATCCGTGCGTTTTCCAATATTGCCATAATCATGCTCACAGCCCGGGATGCTTCACAAGAAATGGTGAAAGGGTTGAAAAAGGGCGCAGACGATTATATTACGAAACCCTTTAATGAAGATGTTTTACTTGCCAGAATCGAAGCGGTCACGCGGCGAGTGCATAATCAGGATGATCATGTGATCTTTAGGGGGCTAAAATTAAATGAATCCGCTTATGAAGCACATTATGATACCAAAACAATCCCATTAACACCAAAAGAATTCTCACTGTTGTGCTTGTTTTTGAAATCCCCAGATCAAGTGTATTCCAGAGACCACCTCCTTTCGACCATATGGGGATTTAAAACGGATACGGAAGATCGGACAATCGATTCCCATATTCGAAATATTAGAGAGAAATTGCGTCATGCCGGTTTTCCTGCAGATCAACATTTGAAAACGGTCTGGGGCATCGGTTATAAATGGAGTTCCGTGGATTGATATGAATTTCATTTCTGAGGCATTACTATCCAGCGGCCCTTTTTCCATTGCTGTAAGTTTAGCATTCAATATATTGATTAACGTGCTTGGTTTTATTCCAAGCGTATTCATCACGGCTGCCAATATCACCGTATTTGGATTTGAAAAGGGATTGATCCTTTCTTACATGGGGGAAATTGCCGGAGCAGTGGTCAGCTTTTGGTTATATCGAAAGGGCTTTCAAACATTCAAACCCAAGTTCATGAAGAACCGGTGGGTCATGAAGCTGCAAAAGTCACAAGGATTTCATGCATTTTGGATGATCCTGATGCTTAGGCTCCTTCCTTTTATTCCATCCGGGGTAATCAACCTTACAGCTGCATTAAGCAAGACGGGAATGATGATTTTCTTTCTCGCGACATCCATTGGAAAACTGCCTGCCCTCCTTGTCGAAGCGTATTCGGTAACACAAGTATTGAAGGCATCGGACGATGTAAGGATTGTTTTGGTACTGTTGATCCTGGTAATCGCAGTCGTTTATTATTTTAATAGAAATAGGAAAAAAGGAGTGTAGTAAAAAGGCTTCTCTACTTTTAGGGTAAATTAGTAGAGATTTTTCTTTTTAACCCTACAATTGATAAGGAGCCGTTCCCCCCTGGTTTCCAATGGCTAACGACCAGATCCAGAAGGCTGATGCGACCTTTTCTTTCCACGAAGGCATTACCCCATTATATCGGGATAAGATTCGACGAGTTCGTTGTTTAATATATCCCTGGGCTGCGAACGGTTTCGAAACCTTTTTTCTGCCCCGCCCTTTCATTAAAATAACAAAAGAAAGACACCACGATGGATGGGTCGAAATGCTTTCCTTTTTGTTCGTTTATGAATGATAATGCCCGCTGCACTGGCCAGGAATCTTTATACGGCCTTCTGCTGGTCAATGCATCGAACACATCCACAATGGCAACTATTCTAGCTTCCAATGGAATGTCCTCACCTTTCAAACGATGTGGATATCCAGTTCCATCCCATTTTTCATGATGATGGAGGATGATGTTTTTAGCCACTTCCAGGCTGCTGATTACATCATGGTTTATTTCCCTTGAAATCTTATTCAAAATATCGGATCCCATTAACGGATGCATCTCGATGATTTTTCGTTCATATGGAGATAACGGGCCAGGTTTGTATAATATCACCTCAGGAATCTCCGCTTTCCCGATATCATGTAGAATACTTGAATGAACGATATGATTCATATAGCTTTTAGATAGTTCCAGCTGGCATCTTCGATTATGAACCATGACTAGCTGCTCGGTTAGGTTTTGAACTCTCAATAAATGCTCTTCAATGCCTGGATCACGGATTTCGCATGAAATGGCGATGACCTTTAACAATTCCCTTTGAGTCTCTGCCCTTTTCTTTTCCGAAAGGTAAATCCCTTCTTTCAATTGTTCCAGTTCACGGAAAATCCCTACAAAATACCACTGCCCCCCTAGTTGAATAGGAGTAATCGTAATCGAGGAATGCCAAATGTCACCCGATTTCTTTCGGTTGGTGAAGACCCCTGACCAAGGATTTCCCTTCCTTAACTCGTTTTTCAGGGATGTGTATGTATACAAAGGTGTTATCCCTGACTTTAGGAATCCAGCTTTGAACCCAATAATACTGTTCCTTGAATACCCTGTCGTCCTTTCATAATAAGCATTAATATCAAGTATGCGATGATCTTGATCCGTAATGATGACGGCATCCCCCAACTTTAAATACCCTGCCAATTCAAATGGCAGCCTTGATTTCCCTTTCAAAATCTATACCTCCAATAGCTGGATTTCCAACCCTGTCTCTTTATTTTCTCACTGTCACGGCCCACTCCGTTCATGATAAAAATTTTCAACATATAGGCTAAATGAACTACATTCGGATGATAAGGTATATAATACCATACAAGTTTTATATACAATAGTTACTAAGCGATGTTTTGTGTGTAAGCGATAGACTACAGTTTCTGTCTGCACCACGTATCAGCCTTCGCATTTCCTTTTAGGCTTATTTCATGACGAAGGGTAAATTGGTTCATTTCCGCGAATGTTACACTTATATAATGAGCTAATGCCTATACTATCTTCCTGTTTTCTGGAAAAAAAGAATGAATATATTGTGTTTTAATAGGAAATTCCTTTATAATGCGCATTAGATGATTTTTTAGCATTGAATACGAGAGGAGACTGAAATATGAAGAAACTATTGTACCCAATCATCATTGGATTATTGGCAGTTGTTCTAACGGCTTGTGGTTCGAACGATGAAGCTGATAAGAAAAATGACGAGAAAGAGACTAAAACAACTGAGAAAGAAACGGCTAAAGCAACTGAGGAACAGCAAAAACAGATGGAAGAAATGCAGAAGAAACTAGACAAGCAAAAGGTGGATGAAAAGAAAACGGTGGCCATCGTCAATGACGAAAAAATTTCAGGTGCGGAATATAATACCGTGTTGTCTACCACACAAATGCAGATGCAGCAATTAGGACAAGATCCAACAACCAAGGAGGGAGCTAAACAAATTAAAGAGCAAACGCTCAACTCTTTAGTGGGGCAAAAATTGCTGCTTCAAGCAGCTGATAAAAAGGGCTACACAGCTTCCAAGGCCGAAATTGAAAAGCAACTTGCCGAAATCAAAAAGCCATATGAGAGTGAAGAGAAATTCAAGGAAGCGATGAAGCAAGCAGGTCTGAATACGGAAACGCTAAATGCTCAGATCGCAGAGAACATCCCATATACGAAGTACGTTGAAAAAGAGATTAAAGTGGAAGAAGCTACTGATGAAGAAATCCAAAAGTATTACGACCAGGTTGCAGAGCAAGCTAAAACAAGCGGGCAAAAGGTACAGAAACTCGAAGAAATGAAGCCGCAAATCAAGGAACAATTAGAGCAACAAAAGAAACAAGAAAAGCTTGTGAAGCATGTGGAAGAACTTAAGAAAAATGCTAAGGTCGATATTAAGATTTAATGATGAAAAGAGCTGCCAAAATTGGCAGCTCTTTCTTTATGGTCTTCGGTCGCTACTAAACGCATTAACCGTTTTACATCCTAAAACATGTTTAAGGTCGCTCTGGTATTGCGGGATCATAACCAGACGTGCGATTTCTTAACAACAACTGCTGCCGCACTCCACTCACGGCTTTTGGATTTTATTTATTCGCCCGTTTTAGAGAAACGTGCAATTCTTTCGCCAATTTCATCACGAACACGTTGGAAGATAGCCCATTTTTCTTCATCTGTTCCCTCCGCTTTTGCCGGGTCAACAAAGCCCCAGTGTTCACGTTTAACATGCGGTGGCGTCATTGGACATTTGTCTGCTGCATCGCCGCATAACGTAACGACAAAATCGGCATTATTCAAAATGTCAGGGTCGATGATATCCGATGTTTGTTCGGAGATGTCCAATCCAACTTCATTCATTGCTTTTACTGCTCTTGGATTTAACCCATGAGCCTCGATACCCGCACTAAGCACTTGCCATTCGTTACCTAAATATTTCTTCCCCCATGCCTCTGCCATTTGGCTTCTGCAAGAGTTACCAGTACATAAGAAATAGAGTGTTTTTTTTGCCATGCTGTTTCTCTCCTTAGTTAGTAAAGTAAGTGTTTAATGCATGATTTGCAACCATATATATAGGCCGACCAATGTGATGAACAATGTTGGGATGGTTAAGATGATACCCGTTTTAAAGTAGGTTCCCCATGAAATTTTTACGCCTTTTAATGAAAGGACATGCAGCCACAATAACGTAGCCAAAGAACCGATCGGAGTGATTTTCGGGCCCAAGTCCGAACCGATAACATTTGCATAAATAAGGGCCTCCCTGATTGCGCCTGTTGTATGGGTATCAGATATGGCAAGGGCATCAATCATAACGGTTGGCATGTTATTCATAAGTGATGACAGTATGGCGGCGATGAAGCCCATTCCCAGCGTTGCGGCAAATAATCCTTGATCTGCTGTCACTTGTATAAGGTCAGATAAAATGTTCGTCAATCCAACGTTTCTCAATCCATACACGACGACATACATTCCAATTGAGAAGAACACAATAGCCCATGGTGCGCCTTTTAAAACTGTCTTGGTATTTACAGCTGGACTTCGCCTTGCCATAAACAAGAAGAAAATTGCGATAACACCTGCAATGATGGATACAGGAATGTTGAAAAATTCACTGATAAAATAACCTACCAACAGAACAACTAAAACAATCCCAGACAGGCGAAACATTTTCACATCACGAATGGCTTCTACTGGCTTCTTCAATTGAGCCATATCATAATTCTTCGGAATGCTCTTTCTGAAGTACAAATATAATACCAGGATGCTTGCTGCTAATGAAAACAGGTTTGGTACTATCATTCTAGAGGCGAACTCAATAAACCCGATATCAAAAAAGTCCGCAGAAACAATGTTGACTAGATTACTTACGACAAGCGGTAAGGATGTAGTGTCCGCAATAAACCCACTCGCGATGATAAATGGGAAGATCATTCTCTCTTCCAACTTCAAGTTTCGAACCATCGCCAATACAATCGGAGTTAAGATGAGCGCGGCTCCGTCATTTGCAAAGAACGCAGCGACTAGGGCTCCGAGAATACTCACATACACAAACATTCTTACTCCATTTCCTTTGGCGGCTCTCGCCATATGTAGAGCTGCCCATTCAAAGAAACCAATTTCATCTAAAATTAAAGAAATAATGATAATAGCAATAAATGCCAACGTCGCGTTCCATACAATACCCGTAACGGTAATTACATCATTGAAGTCAACAACTCCAACTAGTAAGGCAAGTACCGCTCCCCCGCATGCTGACCATCCGATTGACAATCCCTTTGGCTGCCAGATGACGAGAATGAGTGTTAATAAAAAGATGATAACTGCCAAAATAACCGATCCCACTGAAGTTGTACCTCCTAGTTAGTCACAACAAATCCGTTTTCCTTGTGCTGTTAATTCTTCTAATTTAAAGTTTTGACTTGGTAAGTCCTTGATGACCGTCTGAATAAATGAGTAATAGGAAGAAGACGGGTTTAACGAGTAAAATATCCATTGTCCCCTTCTCGCTTCATTCACAATTCCGCTATCTTTCAACTTTCGTAAATGTTGGCTGATAGCAGGTTGGGTCATCTCGAATAGGTCCACAAATTCACAGACACAGCATTCATGCTCAGCCATGATCTTAACCATGGTCAACCGAGTTTTATCACCTAGTAATTTAAGAATGTTTGCCGTGGTTTCTAATTCCAACGCTTCATTCGCTTGCATGTTATCCCTCCTATCTTATCTAATAGATAATCATATGCTTATGTGGTTATTCAATATCATTGTATAAGCATATTCTTATTTAATCAAGGGTTAAATATTCAACAAAATAATTTTTTATTTTAGTCTGCTTAAAAGATGTTTTATAAAGGGTGTTGTTGATTTTCTTGATGAACTAACGGGGCAGGTTAGTTTACTGAGGCATAACTATTGAGTTTATCTAAAGAATAAGGAGTAAACAGAAATATGAGGTGAATATTGATGATTAAACAATATTTAATCGTATTAGGAATTTTATTATCTGCTTTTGCTCCTCTACAAAATGTTAAAGCAGAAACCGTTTCAAAAGTGGAAGGATGGTATGGAACTACAGAAGATATTTTTGGAGACATTGTGTTTCCAACTCTTGATAAGAAAATTGAAAAGGAGTATGGACGTAGTTTGAATTGGCAATGGCAAAAAATTGTTGGCATAAGCTACAATGAAAATCATTCTTACGATGTCGATATAAAAATTCAAGTCTCTTCCAAACGTAATGAACCATTGGATTATGTAGACGACCAAGTTAAATTAAGAATATCTCCATCCTGTGACAGTGAAAAGCTTAATCAACTGAAATGTAATCATAGTTTTAAGATAGAAATATTAGATTACAAACATTTGTCTCAATAAGAATTATTACCTTTTACTCAACTAACGGTGCTTTAGTTCTATAAGATGGCCGCCAATTGGCGGCCTTCTATTATGATTCTTCCCATTTAGTATAAGTGTTCGTTAAGAGCTTGGACGAACAGCTCTTTTTTATGCAACTATCGGGGCAGGTTAGTTGCAGTAGAAAAGTGACAATCTAACAGGTATATAAATTTCCTTAAAAGGAGTAAGAAAACATTACGTTTATGAAAATAGTGGCTATTGGTATTCTATTGGTTGTAACTGGTTGTAGCATTTTAGGGTGGTTAATTAAAGAGTCTTATAAAAATTATAAAAATGAAATTACAAAAACTAAAATTTTCTATTTCTTATGGGTAGTAATAGGTGTCCTACTAGACACCAGTGGATTAATCATTATTTTTGGTTTTATCTTTTTAGGAATACTATTAATAATTTATTACCCAATCTTCAATTAACAGGTGCGTTAGCTTATGATGGAGCTGTTTTAAGACAGCTCTTTTTGTATGAAAATACATTA
>NZ_JAGGQN010000048.1:0-27664 GCF_018613275.1 Bacillus sp. ISL-4 | reverse complement strand
TTATGCAACTATCGGGGCAGAATAGTTCCATAAGGAATACTATATTAGATCTAACGAGAAACTTATTTTAAGGAGGAAAACATGAGCTTAGAGCATGATTTTTACCTTATTTCTAAGACAACTGATTTAAAAGTCAGTTCTATAAAAAAACGAAAAAATCACTAATCTAATCTTTTAGAGACTTTTTAAATGCAAAAACACAACTTTTATTTAGCTAATACGTCTAAGTGATAAAGTGTAGAAGTGATTCAAATAATGCCTCCTTTAGTTGAACAAGCTTCTAATAACTGTCCTTAAATTAAATCTCTTGTACTCCAATTATTTATTTGTTATTTCTTTGCTGTAGTAAAAATAATGCTAGACCAATTAAGATGAATGCGATTCCTATACCTTGTTGTAAAGAAATGACCTCATCCAAAATGAAATATGCGAGTATACAAGTTCCGATCGTCTCTCCTAATATGCTCATTGAAATAACTGAGGTACTTAGCCATTTCAACAACCAATTAAAAATCGTTTGCCCTAATATCGTTGCAATAAACGCTAATCCAATAAAGGACAACCATGTTTGTTTGGAATAATTGACGAAAGAAGTTTGCTGGCTGAAAACAAAAATACTTAAAAATAGTACGCTACTGGTATAACCGATGATTGAATAAGGGATAAGAGATAGCCTTTTACGGACATGCTGGCCAATGAAGAAGTAGGCCGTAATAACACCTGCTGCAATAAAAGCAAGTATATCGCCAAATAATGCCTGCCCACTAATTTGAAAATCCTGCCATCCAATGACAATACTTCCTGCAATCGCTACGAGACAGCCCATTATAGCGCCTTTACTGAAGTGCTCTTTGAATAGAAAGTAACCGCCAACCATCGAAAAAAGTGGCTGTAATGTGACGATGACAGTCGAACTTGCTACCGATGTGTAATTTAATGATTCAAACCACAATAAATAATGTGCTGCCAGGAATAAACCTGAGAGTAATCCAAGTCCCCATTGTTTTTTTGACAACGAACGTATTTCTTTACGGTTCTTTTTATTTACTAATAAAAATGGCAAAAGCATTACTGCTGTAAAAAGCATCCGATAAAATGCTGTAATTGTCGCAGGTGCATCTGCTAATTTCACAAAGATTGCTGAAGTAGACAATGCAAATACGCCCAAAAATAAGATCGTGTAAGACATAAGTGGTGACTTCAATACTGTTCCCCCTTTACGTTTGTTTACTATAATAAAAATAATATATTATAATGTACAAATGTAAGTATAAAATATTTATGTTATTGAAAAAAGAATTATTTCTCCATGTTTAGTATGTCAGCACAAAAGACATCAAACATACATTATTTTAAAAGGGGCATATGCCATGAAAAATCATCGCTTAGGACAAACAGTATTAAACTATCGTAAGAAGAATGGTATGACAATTCGTGAGTTTGCTGATTATGCGGGAATTAGCACATCACTTATTAGCCAAATTGAAAGAGGACAAGGGAATCCGTCGTTAAGTGTCCTAGAGTTAATTGCAAAAGCACTAAACGTGCCACTATTTACTCTGTTTGTTAATGAAATTGATACAGATTCCCTCATTTCCAGAAAGAAAGATCGAAAGAAAGTATATCGAGAAAATACTGATCATATTGTCTATGATGTATTAACACCAGATTTTATGAAAGCACATATTGAACTCTTAATGATGGATTTGAATGCACATTCTACTACTACAGAGAGTCATTACTCACATGACAATAAAGAAGAGATTGCTGTGGTTATGAAAGGTCAAGCATATGTTGAACTGGAAGGAACCGAATATTTTTTAGATGAAGGAGATGTCGTACGTATTCCACCAAATGTTAAACACCGATTTTTGAACAAGAGTGATGAACCTAATCATATTTTATTCGTACTAACCCCATCATTAGTTTAACACCTAAAATTTGGTAAATAGTATTAATCGGGCAGTGTGAATTTGTTAATTACTATAAATATTCCAGGATAAATTCTATCTTCTCTTTTCGCAATATTAGTTTTGTTTTGACTAATAAAACTAGTGCAATCTATTAGACGGTAAAACCGTCTTTTTTTATGTCACTATCGGGGGAGATTAGCTGAAGAGCGGTGACATATAAAGGTATTGTCCTTTTTACATAGAATGTTTTAAGAGAATAGCATGTGAATAAATGGGGGACATATATGGATATTTGTTTTATTGGTGGCGGAAATCAGACGAATAATGAATTAGGTGAAGTGTTCCTGGAACTTTCAAAAATGATCTGATAATCCCTTTTGCAACCGACAATTCCAGGTGTGAAAGTTGGATGGCAAGTATCAAACAAGCCTTTTCAATAATGGAGAATGTATGTATTGAATCATTAAACGAAGGCCTTTCAGACACCGAAATGAAAAGCTCTATAATAGAACATGATATTCTTTATTTTATTGGTGGAAAGCCAGAAAGGTTGATCCATGTAATAGAAGAAAAAGGGCTCGCCCCAATTATCAAAGACTTTCAAGGTTTAATCATTGGATATAGTGCGGGTTCATTAGCTCTCTGCAATGATTGCATCATAACAAAAGATAAAGACTATCCAGAAACGATAGTAATCAAGGGCTTGGGGTTAGTCGGGTTTAGTGTTGAGGTCCATTATGAGGATAATATAGATGGAGAATTAATTCCCCTATCAAATGAACGAAAGATATATGCAATACCAAATGGAAGTGCAATTTTCTCCAAGAACGGGGAACCATTTAAAGTTACAAACGATATCTATTCCTTTCAAAATATGAAAAAGGAAATTGTGACCTCCTAGGTCTTAAAGAACAAGCAGGCGCTTTCTCCAAATTGGAGAAGGTTGGCGGGGGGACTGAAGGAATTGGTTGAAACTGGACAGGTCAGTATAAAGGCTAATTGTTAGCGTAATTCAAAGTTGAGTCAATGAACTCAATTTAAAAGCCTTCCAACAAATTCTCTATACAGAGAGGGATGGGACAATGGAAAGTAAATGGCCGAATGAAATGAAAGTAGCGCAAATCAGGGTTGCACGTCCTACTGATCAACTAAAAAAGGTTGTGAACTTCTATTGTGAAGGATTAGGCTTGAAAAAAATCGGTTCTTTTGAAGGGCATGAGGGATATGACGGCATCATGATTGGGCTTCCTGATTCCAGCTATCACCTGGAGTTTACTCAGCATAAAGATGGCAGTCCTTGTCCTGCCCCATCACAAGATAATCTGCTTGTCTTTTATATTCCTGAACGTAAAACCATTGAGGATATCACGAATAGATTGAAAGGTATGGGGTATGAACCGGTTTCTCCGGAAAATCCATATTGGGAAAAATCCGGTGTTACCATTGAAGATCCGGATGGTTGGAGAGTAGTATTAATGAATTCGCCCGGCATAGGAAATTAAATTTCGTATTTACGGATGTAAATGAAAACGACCGAAAAGCACCATGCTTTTCGGTCGTTTTGGGTTTATGAGGACATCGTGATCCCGCCATTGATGTGAATGCACTGTCCCGTTATATATGCACCTTCATCAGATGCCAGCAGCACATAGGCGCCTGCATGATCTGCCGGCTGCCCAGGGCGGCCAAGTGGTGCCTCGGTACCGAACTCGGCAACGGATTGTTCGTCGAACGTCGCCGGGATGAGCGGAGTCCAAATCGGGCCTGGTGCCACCATATTGACCCGGATCCCTTTTTTAGCCACATTCTGTGCAAGGCTGCGCGTGAATCCGACGATTGCCCCTTTTGTCGCTGTATAATCCATCAAAGTTGCATGTCCTCTATATGGGTTGATCGATGTTGTGTTGATGACCGAGTTGCCTTGTTTCATATGAGGAACCGCGTGCTTGCTCATGTAAAAAACTGAATAAATATTGGTGCGGAACGTTTTGTCCCATTGCTCGTCCGTGATGTCCTCAATGTTTTCCGTCGGGAACTGCACCGCTGCATTATTGACGAGGATGTCCAGCTTTCCAAACTCGTCCAAAGTCTTCGTAATCAATTCCTTACAATTCGCCTCCACGGAAACGTCACTTGGAAGCAAGAGGCAGCGAACGCCTTCCGCTTCAATCAGCTGCTTCGTTTCCTCGGCATCACCGTGCTCATCTAAATAATTCACAACCACATGGGCGCCTTCCTTTGCATAAGCAATGGCAACCGCACGTCCGATGCCGCTATCTCCGCCTGTAATCAAGGCAACGCGGTCCTTTAGCTTACCGCTTCCTATGTAATCCTTTGGCTGAATCGGAAGTGGATTCATCTCAGATTCAATGCCAGGCTGTCTTTCCTGTGTTTGTCCGGGCTGTCCGTTTTTTTGCTGTTCATATATATTCAAAGAAAATCTCCTCCTCTTAAACTATTGATCTAGTCATACTTTAGCCGTAAAAAAGTACGGTTAAACATCATGATTCCCATCGACTACTTCTGTAAGCGATTACAACATTATCGAAGCAATACAGTAAAAAAGGAATTACGGTGTTGGAAGTTGAAATACATGCTAATAAAACTTTCAGGGGTGTTAATGTGAATTCGATAGAAACAATACAAGAATTAACCAATAAAGAACAATGGTTAGAAGCCTTTCCAATCATGAATCAGCTGCGTACTGACTTAACTCAAAAAACATATCTGGAGCTACTTGAAGAAATGAGGAAAGATGGATACTGTTTGTTTGCTTTATATAAAGATAACCAGGTTGTATCCTTGGCTGGTTTAAGCTGGAGAGTGAACTTTTATAATAAACGTCACGTATTTATTTATGACCTTGTAACAGATTCTGCCCACCGTTCATTTGGATATGGAGAGAAGTTATTGAATTATATACATAACTGGGCAAAAGAAAACGGAGCTGCATATGTGGCATTGGAATCTGGAATTCGGCGAAACGATGCCCACCGTTTCTATGAAGAGAAATTAGATTATGATAAATGGTGCTACTCATTTAGAAAAACGCTGTGAGTGGAAATAGCGATGGAAAAGAGCTGAGTAATCAGCTTTTTTTTATGTTGGAGAACAAAAGTAGTAATGAAGTGAATGTAAGACACATTGTCCACTATGTGTATTGGGTTATAAACATTTTTAATCAGAATAGAACAATTAAAATTCACGAGTAAATCGCAGATTCACGAGTAAATCAGCTAAACTCACGAGTAAACGCAGATTCACGAGTAAATCGTCTAAACTCACGAGTAAATCGCCGAAACTCACGAGTAAACGCAGATTCACGAGTAAACAGGTTAAATTCACGAGTAAACGCAGATTCACGAGTAAATCAGCTAAACTCACGAGTAAATCGTTGAAACTCACGAGTAAACGCAGATTCACGAGTAAATCGTCTAAACTCACGAGTAAATCGCCGAAACTCACGAGTAAACGCAGATTCAC
The DNA here is from genome assembly GCF_018613275.1 of Bacillus sp. ISL-4. Lineage (NCBI taxonomy): Bacteria > Bacillati > Bacillota > Bacilli > Caryophanales > Bacillaceae > Bacillus > Bacillus sp. ISL-4. The sequence goes on along the minus strand of NZ_JAGGQN010000048.1, from coordinate 22,268 downwards.
GAGTAAACAGGTTAAATTCACGAGTAAACCGCTAAATCTCGCGAGTAAACAGGCTAAACTCACGAGTAAACGCAGATTCACGAGTAAATCGGCTAAACTCACGAGTAAATCGTTGAAATTCACGAGTAAACGCAGATTCACGAGTAAATCAGCTAAATTCACGAGTAAACCGTATTGAAGAAACGTTCAGCTCGATTCAAAAAAGGGATTATTAAATGATGGGCTAGTGTGTAGAAATTCAAGGGATGGGTTCACGTAGTAGCCAGCTGGTAAATTAAGCTTCAGGTTGCTGCAGAGTCTTTTTACATAATGAACACAAATACTGAAAATTACGTCAGGATGAAAAGTGAGGAGTTCGGAAGTGTTGGAAATGCTAGTTTGTTTTTGTAACGGGAGTCGTTTTTCTATATTTTGGTTTGTTTCAATACAATTGGCTGTATAAGGGTGTAAAAAAGATTGAAGAAGGCAATAATTTTCCTTTCATAAGCAGTTATTGGTGCTGGAGGATTTTGTTCATCGGAATCAGTATATTCATCATTACAATTGTAAATTCATTCTTTCGCTGAAAAGACCTATTTGAAAATTTTTGTAATGATTTATTTAGCCTTGGACATACTTAATTAAGATATCAAAAAGTAACATTCATTTAAGGAGGAAACCCAATGGCTAACGAAAATATACAAATGAAAATGGAGCATATTTGGCAGGATACATGTGGATCATGGGAAAACTGTACCGAAACCACAATTCAGTCATTCTTGGCGAAATCGCAAGAAGGCAATATAGACCCGCAATATTGCATGAGCTGGGTGGAACAACATAAAGCCCAAATACCCGAGTGGAATGCCGTTTCAAAAGTGTCGCTTGACTGGGTTAATCAACATACCTCAACGGGTTCACCCATTTCAATCAAGGAAGATTTTTAAAAAGTTAACTTTTTCTGTGTATGATTGGTACGAACTCTACTATGTTTAAGAGGTGAAGATAGTTGTCAAATAACGAGGAACAAAACGGCAAATCAAATACTTGGCAAGGATCAGAGCATAATAATGATCCAGATTACAGAGTTAATGCTTGGGATGAAATGAATGGTGAAGATAAATTTGTACTATCAGCCATCCAAGAGGAATTCAATAATCCAGTAATTGAAGAAACGATCTTGAAGTTCAATAAAATAGCGAATGAAGAAGAAAAGGAAACTTGATTTTGGACGCGCCCTATTGGGCGTTTTTTTTTTTTTTTGAAGTATGAAAAAGCAAGAGCTCTTCGTTGGATACATCTTTCACCGCATGCCTTGGAAATTCAGGATTTGTTTCGTAAAAGCAGTGAAATCACTGAGATGATTCACTACGATTTGTTCTAATATGTCTAAATTAATGTTTTGGTAATCATGAACAGCAATGTTTCTAAATCCAACCATAGCTTTTAAGCGCCTAGCTATATCTTCATCAATAACCGAATGATCCTTCAGCATATCAAAAGCATCCCGGCTTGATTGAGGCAACCCGAGTCTTTGATCAGCAGATCAGTGCAATCGAGCGTTGCATGAACCGCGTTAAGGTTGTATACGCGAATAATCCCGAAAACCTAAAGGACTATACAAAACAAGATTCCATCATCCTTACAACGTGCATGTGAATCCTCGATTGACCTGGCCATGCATATTGTAAAAAAGAATGATAGACAAATAAAGGGAAAAGGCATTTTGGTATCGTATAAAGCATAGTATAAATCGTTTTTATTAATAAAGTTAGCTATATCATTAATGGGAGTGGAGATCATGGAAGCATCGGTAGAGCGGGTTTTTTCTGAGGAATTGGTGAAATTGGCTGGGCATTTTTTTCAAGTGAATGCTGGGAATCCAGTAAAACTTGGAGATGCAGAGAACTATGTATTTGAGGTTTACAGGGATGGAACGCCATACATCTTAAGAATGACACATCAATCACATCGTACAAAGGGTCAAGTGCTTGCTGAGTTAAAGTGGATTGAATATTTACAGAATAATAGTAGTGAAATTCCTAAAGTCATCTCTTCGAAAGAAGATAACTTGGTTGAAATTGTAAAGGGTTCGGATGGTACGGAATTTTATTGTTGCCTGTTTGAAAAAGCTCCTGGTGTAAGGATGAAAGTCACCGATGAAAATTTCGATGAACCTTTATTTTTTGAATGGGGAAGAACGATTGGCCAAATGCATAAACAAACTAAAAATTATCAGCCTGAAACAAAATATAAAAGGCTGGATTGGCATGAAGAGGAACTATTGAATGCCGAACTCTACCAATCCGATGTTCCGAAGCATTTGATGCACCAACAAGAATTAATCAAGAAGAAATTAAATGCCCTTCCAGTTCGTCAAGACAATTTTGGATTGATCCATTCTGATATACATAACGGCAATTTCCATTTTCATGAGGGGAAGATTCATGTTTTTGACTTTGATGACTGTTCTTATCACTGGTTTGCCAGCGATTTGGCCATACCTCTGTACTATCTGATATGGAGCTTGGAACGTGAAGGAATAAAAGGGCTCGATGAATATGCCGCCAAGTTCATGAGGGAATTCATAAAAGGCTATGAGACGGAAAATATCCTGGCACCTGAAGAATACGAAACGATTCCTTTATTTTTAAAGTTAAGGGATATTACGTTATATAATTTTTTTCATAAAAAGTATGATTTGAAGAATGCAGATGGTCAATTATACAAAACCGTCAAAAATATCGAACAAAGAATTATCGAAAGCCGTCCTATTGTTCACTTCGATCCGAACATGGTTCATTAAGGGGGATTGGGATGTCAGGTATGAAAAATTACATCATTCGGACTGGTGAATTGGCGGATGCGGAAGCGGTTTTGGATGTACAGAATTCCGTTATTTCCGAAGGAGAGTATTTTATTGCGGTTTCGGAGGAGTTCAATAAAACACCAGAACAACAAAGGGATTGGATACGAAGGTTATTGGAAAATGAACGAGAAACCATCATCGTGGCCGAAATAAATGGTGAAGTCATTGGGTGGATAGGATTTCAATCGGAAAATAGGAAGAGAATGTCCCACAAGGGCTCATTTGGAATGATGATCAGGAAAAATTACAGAGGGAAAGGAATTGGAAAAGAGCTTATAAAAGCATTATTGGAATGGGCAGAAGCAAATCCGTTCATTGAAAAGGTTAGCTTGGGAGTTTTTTCAACAAATCAGCGGGCAATATCACTGTATAAGAAGATGGGATTTGTTGAAGAGGGCCGTAAAATAAAGGAATTCAAGATGAGCGAACGTGAATACGTCGATGATATTATCATGTACAAAATGGTTTGAACAGACCAAAAGAGCATGAATTAATTCAATACATGCTCTCTCGGTTTGGTTATGTATCTATTTTTATATGAAAACGATGTGTATGTCACGCATCATTTAATTATCTTCACGTTCACTTGCTTTCTTCCCCACGTTAAAGCATCCGCTTCACTCGCGATGAATACATCGATTCTGTTTCCTTTGATGGCACCGCCCGTGTCTGCAGCGATTGCTCGTCCATAGCCTTCGACTTCAACGGTGGAGCCTAGCGGAATCACGTTCGGATCGACTGCTATCAGTTTGGCATCATCATATTTTTTTAGGTCAACGCCCATTCTTGTAGTGCCTGAGCATCCCTGGCAACTCGCTGTATATGCTGTACTTGTTACCGTTATTTCTTTAACGGCAGAGCTTGCTGAACTTGCTCTTTCTTTTAATTTACTGAAGGTCCGAGCACCGGCTATTCCATCAGCGGATAATCCCTTTTGCTTTTGAAAGTTGATGACGGCTTGCTTTGTACCTGTTCCATAAATCCCATCGATCGTTGATGTGTAAACATCCCAGGCCTTCAATAATCTTTGCAGTTCAGCTACAGGTCTTCCCATATCCCCGCTTTTTAGTACCTGTATTTTCTGATTCGTTTGTGTTCCTGCTATTCCATCGACTTTCAGTCCTGATTTTTCCTGATATTTCTTTACGGATTCTTTTGTAATCGGTCCGAAGTAACCTGTTGCTTCATGATAGGGAAAAACCCCTTTTGTCAGTAATAATTCTTGTAAGTCTTTAACATCACTATTACTCATTCCAAATGAAAGTGTGCGATCCAAAGCAGCGGCTTCGCCTTTTGTTGGCATGTAAACTCCTAGAATGAATACAGAAGCCGTTAGGATCGTTAATAAAATTTTCTTCATGTTTATCCTCCTCGTTGTTTCCTGCAATTAAACCATTCGTTAAACTATCACTCTTTTAGGCGCAGTTAAGGAAAAACACCGCGAAGGCACTAAGTAATTGTTAAAACATGTAACATATAAAAAAGAAATGAGGCGGACATCGGGTTACCATGTCCTTAGTGATTAACTAAATATGGAAAAAATCGAGCTTCCCGTGGAACGAATGGAACCGTTTGGTTGAACAAGGGAATTCATTCATGTACGTTTATGTTAATAGAAATTCCATTTCAAGGTTAAAGGAGGAAATCATTATGATTAAAGCAGTTATTTTCGACTTTGATGGTTTAATTTTAGACACAGAAACGGCTTGGTATGAGGCTTATAAAGAAACGATGGCTTTTTATAAATCTGATTTGCCTCTGGAACATTTCGTAAAATGTATCGGAACGGATAATACTGAACTTAATCAGTACTTCAAGGATCAGCTGGGGGAAAGTTGTAATATTGAAGAAATTGAATCCAGAGCAAAAAGCCTTCATGAAGTCAAAATGAAAACATCACAGGCACGTGAAGGTGTAAAGGATTATTTAGAAGAAGCAAAAAACAATGGATATAAAATCACCCTCGCTTCAAGCTCGACTAAAGAGTGGGTCACTCATCATTTGGGGGAACTTGGACTGTTAAACTATTTTGAAGTTCTAATCACAGGGGATGATGTTGAAAAAGTAAAACCTGCGCCTGATTTGTATGTAAAGGCAATTGAAGTCCTGGGCATTCGGCCGACAGAAGCCGTAGCATTTGAAGATTCGTTAAATGGGCTTCAAGCGGCCCTGACTGCAGGATTAAAGTGTGTAATCGTTCCTAATCCTGTGACGGAAGCTTTAGCTTTTGAAAATCATCATTTACGCCTCCGATCAATGGGGGATAAGAGCTTGTCTGACGTTATAAAACATATTGAGCAATAAGCGTTCGAAGGAAATTATAGTATGATAAAGGAATGAAACCACGCCGAAGATGGCAGAGTCTTCGGTTTTTCCGGTTTTTAATGAATTGGTGGGGAGGGTGCCATTATGGGATTGGAAACCAATGACGAAGGAGTCCGGCTGCGGGAGTTCAAAGAGAGTGATCTTCCTATCTTTTTCGAGCAGCAACTAGATCCTGCCGCAAACTATATGGCTGCTTTCACATCCAAGGATCCATCAGACAAAATGGCTTTTTTGACGCATTGGAAGAACATTTTATCGTACCGGGATATTTCAAAAAATAACCATAATTCACAACGGATGTGTAGCGGGCAGCATTCTCAAGTTTGAACAGTTTGGTAACACTGAAGTGAGTTATTGGATCGGAAAGTAATATTGGGGTAAAGGAATAGCTACAGAAGCACTGCTCAATTTTTTGCCGAAAATAATAGTCCGCCCACTTTATGCTCGCGCAGCCAAGGATAATCTCGCATCCATCAAGGTGCTGGAAAAATGCGGATTTGAAAGATTCGATGAAGATAAAGGGTATTCCCATGCAAGAGGGGAAGAGGTTGAAGAATTCATTTTGAAACTTGAATCAGGAAACCCCAGTTAAGATAAGAATATAACAATATCGTTTAACCTATGAGGAAACGGGTGACATACAATGGGATATAAGATTTTTTCCATCATTTTTATTTTATGCGGTCTTTTTGTAATGTGGTTCGCCATTTTTGGCAAAAAGAAAGAGATCAAAGAGTTCGGCTCCGGAATACCAGCGAATTTCATCGATGTAATTTTAATGATGATATATAGGCTTTTACCATCTATTGTTAGAAAGGTCCTTCTTTTTGCATTTGGGCTGGCTATTTCCATCGGCTTTACTTATATATTTTTCAACTTGTGATTATCCATAAATTTTCCTAATTAGATAAAATAACCCTGAAACTTTATTCAAACAAAAACGTATTAAAAGAAAAAGGTACATAGGAGTTGTTGCTGTTTAGAGGAAAAAAGTGATGGCAGTGTTTATGAAAATGGGAGCGGGAAGCTGACGCCGGCGGAAGGTTTTAATGAGAGTTTGATGTTATTGCGCAATAAGGATTGGATGGGAAATGATCATGGGGTAAAAGAAAGAACGGTGAAATTCAAATCTATTGATTGTAGCTGTGCATATATCCAAATGGAAGAATATCAGTATAGTAATAATATGCATAATATGGTAATGTAGGATTTGTGTGATTTTGGAAAAACTGAAAAAAGGAAGGTATTATATGTCTGAATCGGTTCTTAAGGTACAATCCTTAACTAAAAAAATTGGAAAAGCAATCATTGTAGACAATGTTAGCTTTGAAATAAAAAGTAATGAAATATTTGGTTTGCTTGGTCCGAATGGGGCAGGGAAGACCACTATCATCCGTATGATCACAGGTCTCATCAATCGTACGGGAGGTACTGTCATGATCAATGGCAGTGACCTCGATCATGATTTCGAGGGTGCGATGAACCAATTGGGGGCCATTGTTGAAAACCCAGAGTTTTATAAGTACATGACAGGCAGAAAGAATATCCTCCATTATGCCCGAATGTCATCCAATGACATATCCAATGAGAGAATAGAAGAGGTCATCAAGCTTGTCAAACTGGATCATGCCATCGATAAAAAGGTTAAAACCTATTCATTAGGGATGCGTCAGCGCCTTGGCGTGGCACAGGCCATTTTACATAAACCGTCGTTATTGATTTTTGATGAACCGACGAACGGCTTGGATCCACAAGGGATTCGCGAGTTTCGTGATTATTTGAAAGTACTTGCGAGTGAAGGCGTCGGGATATTGATTTCATCACATTTACTATCAGAAATGCAATTGATGTGCGATAGTTTTGCCGTTATCGAAAAGGGAAAACTGATACATACGAAAGAACATATTTTAGATGAAAAAACCGAAACGATCAATGAAGTTTCATTCACTGTCAGTGATGGGAAGCTAGCTAAAAAAATCCTTCAAGAACAGTTTGGGGATATTACGATTCTGAAATATGATGCGAAGACAATCTCCGTATCGGCCACTCGTGAACAAACGGCCAATATTAATAGGAGTTTTATTGAAAATCAACTGGATGTCTATGAAATTGGCATTACTAGAAAATCACTGGAAGATAAATTCTTTGAAATCACTGAGCAGGAAATGAGGGAGTCTGTATGATGTCCTTAGTAAAAAATGAATGGATGAAAATCTTTTCAAAAGTATCAACTTATATATTCATCGCTTTTCTTTTATTGGCAGCATTAGGGGCTGCAGTCATAGATTATAAACTAAGTCCCGAAGAATCAGGTAAAGATTGGAAACAAGAATTAAAGGCAGATATACAAAAACAGGAAAAGGCTTTGGAAGTTAAGGAAATCAGTGAAGATGAAAAAGCCGCAATCATGGATGAAATCAATCTCAACAAGCAACTGTTGGCTGATGATATAAACCCTGACTTGAACACGAATTGGACTTATATGGCGGAATGGACGACATCATTAACATCATTTATCACTTTATTCGTCGTTATTGTTTGCAGCTCGCTCGTTTCCTCTGAATTTTCGGATGGCACCATTAAACAACTGTTGATCAGGCCTTATAAACGTTGGAAGATCCTACTTTCCAAATATATTACTTCCTTGTTATTTGCAGCGTTATTACTTGCGAGCCTAATTATATTCAGTTATCTAATCGGAATGATATTCTTTGGCAATGGCTCGTATTCTGACAAAATCATGGATCCCGCATCCTTCGGTGAATTCAGTCCGGTGGTGGTCGGCGAATATTTCGTGGACATGATCGTTTACTGGATACCAGGATTCTTGGTCATCACGACCATCGCTTTCATGCTAAGTACATTATTTAAAAACCAAGCACTTGCAGTTGGTATATCCATTTTCATCCTATTTGCCTCCTCGACATTAAATATGGTCATTCAATCATTCATCGGCAAATACGAGTGGTTAAAATTCGTCTTATTCCCCCATCTTGATTTAAGGGGCTATATTTCCGGAACCATGGAAATGTTCGATGGAGCTACACTTGGATTTTCAATGAGTGTACTCGGCATCTATTACCTTATCTTTTTAGCGCTAACTTTCTTCTTCTTCCAGAAAAAAGATATCACTAATTAAACAGTCCAAACCGGAAAAACCGAAATCAGTAGCTGATTTCGGTTTTTCTTATGCAACATAGAATGCATGAGCCAATTGCTGCTTGAAAAAGTGAAACCTTTATCCAAATTTATCCGTATAAGATAATATGAGGATATTTAGTAGGACATAGGGGTGTAAAATGAAAAAAAAAAGGTTCTGTTAATAGGGCTTATAGGACTCTCTTTATTTCTAACCGGCATGATCATTTCACAATGGACAATGTTGGCGTAGTGATCGGGATAGGCGGAGGACTCATAATGGGGATCAGTTCCTACCTGTTCGCCAGTTAGTAGCTCCATTTACAGAATAGTCGACCGACGGAAATAATCCGATAGAGATGGAGTAGATTCAAAGATGGGAAAGATGCATGATAAACGAAAGTTAATAATTGTACTTATTATTATTGGAACAGCATTAGGTTTTTATGTGTACTCGGCATTCTCTGAAAATTTGACAAAATCAACAGATTTGTCTGATGAATCTATCGGGGGATTTAAGGTTTTGGATAACATATCGAGTCCAGAATTTATTAGGGAATATGGAGAACCCATCGATCAAGATAATAATAATGCATATGATTATTATTATTGGAAGGGCGGGTTAAAAACGGCCTCTATCAATACAGACGAGGATAAAGGGAAAATTAAGCGGTTAATCATTTCAAGTACGGACGACGATTTATTTGAAAACTCCCTACAAACAAGCAAAGGTATTAAATTAGGAAGTAAGAAGGCGGACGTTCTTTCGAAGTATGGAGATCATTATTATAAAAGTTATGAACAGGGAGCGGATATTATCGGCTACATTGACCATAAACGGAATATTACTTTAGAATTTTGGTGTGTTCAAGGTGGAAGGGTTGCAGAAATCCGATTGGATGATGCAGAGGTCATGTAATGTTTTTTCCCCGAGTGTCCTCGTTTAAGGGGTTTGGCCGTTTAAGAAAGCGATGCGATAAAGAGTAGGTTAAAGGAATTAATTTCCACTTTGTTGTAAGTTCTGAAACCATTCATTACTTTATTCGTATATTTAATTATGTACGATGCTGGACCGGTATTTATATATAGATTGGGAGATGAAGGATCATGAACGAAAAGGGTTGCATGAAATGCGGAAGCAATGATGCTGCTAAGAAGGACGTAGCCATGACAGGAACAGGCTTGTCAAAAATGTTCGATGTCCAGAATAATCAATTTACGGTTGTGTATTGCAAGAATTGCGGTTATTCGGAGTTTTATAATAAGCAATCATCTGCAGGCAGTAATCTGCTGGATCTATTCTTCGGATGATCACTGCACGAAAGGAATCCCCTTTTCCATGAAAAGGGGATTCTTGTTTTTTTCATAATGTCAGCTCATTACCCGCAGAAATAGTCTTGAACGACTTTTGAAAATTCCTTTGCGACGGGTGAAAGGTCTTTAGACGACTTCATGACCAATCCAATCTCCCGGGTAAGTTCCGGATTCAAGGGCAGGCCTTTGATCCGTTCGGGCTTTTCCGGTAATGCAAGGTCGGGCATTATCGTGATGCCTAATTTTCCTGCTACCATTGATAGCACCGTTTGATTGTCTTTTATGTCGTATGAAATGTTTGGTTTTAGCTTGGCTTCAAGGAATCTATCTTCTATGAGTGTTTCACAGCCAGAACGCAGCATGATGAATGGTTCATTAACGAAGTCCTCTAGGTTAATTACGGTTTTCCCTGAAAGTGGATGGCCTTCGTACACGACAGCTGATAAAGGATCTGTTAGCAGATGGATGAATTCCACATTCTTCACGGGTTTTGCTGCAAAGCCGATGTCCACTGTTCCTTCTTCAATCCATTTTAAGATTTCCTCATATCCACCTTCATGAATCAGCAATTCGATATTAGGGTATTTTTCTTTAAACGCAGAGAATAGCTGCGGTATGAATCTGGCAGTGAAGCTTGGAAAACTGCCGATCGTTATTTTCCCGATTTCCATTCCATTCACAGCTGCAATTTTTTGTTCGATATGTGCAAGGTTGGCAGCGATTGCCCGCATATGTGGAATTACCTGCTCTCCCGCAGTCGTGAGTGTTACACCTTTTCGGTCACGCTTTAATAAAGTCACACCAAGCTCCGCTTCAAGCGCTGTAATGTTATGGCTTACCCCTGATTGAGTCAGTCCGATCCGGTCTCCCGCTTTCGTAAAACTTCCGTGTTCAACAACATGTAAAAACACTTCCAGCTGAAAAAAATTCATATGCCCCACGCCTTTCTTGTAATAAATTATACATGAGAATCTCTAATCCAAGTAATGAAAAACATTCATTTTACTTATGGTTTGGCCGAGAATACAATAAAATTACAAAAATAAAATACGAATGGGTGATGGGAAAATGATGAAACGGAAATACGAGCAAATTTTTTCACCGTACACGCTTTCTAATGGAACGGTTCTTAAAAACAGGATTGTAGTTGCGCCCATGACCACTTATTCTGGTCAAGAGGATGGCTTGGTTTCTGATCAGGAATTAGCTTACTATAAAAGAAGGGCAGATGGACCTGCCATGTTCATTACTGCCGCTGCCGCCATTTCCCCTGTTGCTACAAGCTTTCCCCGGCAAATGAAAGTATATGATGAACAAAGCATCGCAGGACTCACCCAGCTTTCAAAAACAATCAAATCAAAAGGTGCAAAAGCCATTCTCCAGCTTCATCATGGCGGAAGCGAGAGCCTTCCAAGCTGTACAGGCGGAGAAAAAATGGTTAGTCCGAGTGGTATCATTGCAAGCGTTTATAAAGAAATGGGCGGGGAATACATTCCAAGGTCCATGAGTCACACTGAGATTCTATCCACTATTCAAGACTTTGGAAGAGCCACCCGCCATGCCATTCGTTCAGGATTCGATGGCGTCGAAATCCATGGAGCGAATGGATATCTCCTTCAGCAGTTTTTCTCACCCCACTCTAACAGACGGAGAGACCATTGGGGCGGGAATTTGGAGAATAGAATGCATTTTCCACTTGCCGTCATCGCGGAGGTGAAGCGGATCCGTAATCTATACGCAGAAAAGGAATTCATTATTGGGTATCGCTTCTCCCCCGAAGAACCGGAAGAAGGCGGATTGAAAATGGATGACACAACTTCATTGGTGGATAAATTAGCAAGTCAAGAGCTTTCCTATTTACATCTTTCTGTTAAAAATGTCTGGTCCATCCCCAGAAGCGGATTGAACATGGGGTTAACAAGGACCGAAATCATCCGCGATATCATCGCTGGCAGGACCACTTTCATATCACTTGGATCGATTCATACTCCAGAGGAAGCAAATGCTGTGCTTGAGAAAAATATACCGCTTTTCGCATTAGGAAGAGAATTACTGATGGAACCTGACTGGGCCGCCAAAATAAAGGAAGGCAGGGAAGATGAGATCATGACGACATTGCCGCGCGATAGCAGGTGTACATTAATGATTCCAGATCAAATGTGGGCGAATATCATCACACGTGACGGCATGCCCGAGAAATGTTAGTATGAATGTAAAAAATGGGAATTTCATGAAGGGAAATTAAATGAATAAAATAGCACTTCTTCAACTGTCTCTAGCCATGACGATCTTTGGATCTGTCGGTTTCTTTTCAGGACTATCAGGACTTCCTGCATTGGAACTGGTTTTTGTTCGCTGCATTTGTGCTGCCATATTCTTATGTGCAGCATGGATGGTTACAGGACATTTCAAGAACGAAATATGGAATGGTAGAGAGATAATGCTCATCATTTTCTGCGCGGTGGCCAACTTGTTAAACTGGATATTCCTCTTTAAATCTTTTGAGCTGATATCGGTGACAATTGCCATTTCGCTTTATCATTTAGCGCCGATCATTGTACTCATTATCGGGAGCTTCATCTTCAGGGAGAAAATGAGTTTATTCTCCATCTTGGCCATTTCCCTTTGCTTCATTGGCACATTACTCATTATGGGAACAGATGGATTTCGATCAGCATCCCCTGAATGGGAAGGGATTATTTATGGGGTCATTGCTGCATTTTTCTATGCGGCAACCATGCTTTTAGGAAAGAGCATTTCAAAGACAAGTGTATACGCGACCACTTTTCTGCAAATGTTCATTGGATTTCTATTACTGATTCCTTTTGTCGATTTTTCAGTCTACACAACGCTAAAATCTTCCGAATGGTATTATACTGTACTTACTGGCATCATCCATACAGGCGTCGTGTATCTTCTGTTTTTTAATAGTATCCGCCACTTGCCTACAAATGTAGTATCTTTCATGATTTTTGTCGATCCGGCAGTGGCCATCCTTTTGGATATTCTGCTTTCAGGATTTCAACCGGACAGGATTCAAATCTTGGGTATTTCATTGATATTTATTGGGGTGCTCTATTCACTTAAAGCGACAAGACCGAATGAAAAGGATGTCATGCAAAAAAGGCCGCACACAATGTGAGGCCTTTTTTCTTTATGGTTTTTCTATCAATCTATTGATTAAAATGATATACATCCCAAATGTCAGGGGTTTCTGATCCAAGGTACCAAGCAGATACACCGCCTAGATGATTTTGTTTTACCAGGTCAATACGGAGCTTCATCGATTTTTTATCTTCTATCCATATTTGATGCTTTTCCCCTTTGGAAGTATACTCCACGTAATTTTGTTGAGTCTTTTTATCCCATACCTTTTTAAGTTTATGAGATGAAATGATTTTGTTGACCTCAGCCATGGTAAGGTCATGGCTTTTCACTTTTTTGGTCGATAAATCGGTTACCCATTCTCTCGTATAAAATGGTACAGCCAATATGATCTTATGGGCAGGTACTGCTTTCATTAAAAGCTTCGTTCCTTCGTTGATCCAAGGTAACGAGGAAACGGACCCGGCTACTGGGCTCCCTCCCCAATGCTCGTCATAACCCATTATGATGATGTAGTCTGCTATTTTGCCAAGTGCTTTCCTATCCAGACTTTTTGACCAAAAAGGGTCTACATTCTCTCGGGTGACATCCACAGATACTTTAATTCCATATGGTTTTAGTGCATTTTTTAGTTCGCCTATGAAAAGTACAAAGTCCTTTTTGTTTTTTGGATCGATGTTTTCAAAATCTACATTTATTCCATCACTTTTCGTTTTAACAAGTGAATCACGTAAAGCTGAAACCAATTTCTGGCGTTTTTTTGTATTGCCTAGTACAGAACCAGTTAAAACAGGGTCAAATTGATTTCCGATAAGCTGCCAAACTTGTTTTCCTTGTTTATGGGCGTTTTGGACGAATTGTGCATCCACAGAAACGGAAACGAAATTACCGGAATCTTTCAGCGTATAGGAACGGGGAGATACTACATTTAAATTAGGTTGTTTAATTTGTTGGGTGTAGTTTTCTTTCGATCCATTATGCGTCCATCCCATGACGATAGGTTTTTGCGCCTTTTTTTGAAGCTGGGATGTCTTTATCCATCCCTTTTTACCATCAAGCAATTGAACCTGGTAGTAATAATCAGGAATCTTCAATTTTTGGCCAACTTTAAGGGTAACCGTATGTAAGTTGTTTAATTTCTTCAAATCACTTGTGGTTACCTTATATTTAGTAGAAATTTTCCACAATGTATCTCCTGATACAACCTTATGGATCTTATATTTCTGGGGAATCTTCAGGTTTTGGCCAACATTTATTTCGGTCGCAGTTAATTTATTTTCTTTCTGTAGCTCACTTAGTGAAACACCATATTGATTTGCTACTTTCCATAATGTGTTTCCAGCCTTTACTTTATGGATAATAGGCCCCGCGGAATCCCCAACGGAAGAAGAAATGACGGGAAACTCCTCGCCCTTTTTTAAGGGCTTTAATTGAGTGGAACCTAATTTAGGAGAACTAAAAACTTTTGTATTGTCCACTTTAACAGAACCTATGTAAAGGGTTTTGCTTGATGAATTACCATTGGTTGGAAAGAGACATGCACAAAGAAGGCTTAATATAATAAAACATCCAAAGAATTTTTTCACAATTATTTTATTCCCCTTTGTAAAATTTAACTTTATCAGTTTACTATGGAGAATCGCTATAAAATAGAGGTACATTGTGGAAAGGGCATTTATAGAAGAAAATAGGGAATCTAATTACGATTCTGTTTGTAGCTCCACTCTAGGTAGGTCGAATTATTTCGATGTAGGTCGGACTATTCCGATTGATGTTGATATTTCACTAGAAATAGGACTATAAAATTGGTAGGCCTATATGTGTGTGCAATTATATATGGTTTCTTTTAAGTAAAAATCTTGGAGATGGAAGGACTTCTTGTTCAGCTTCAAAATAAGCGAGTTTATTTGGTATACACGATATGATTGAAGGCATCCCCATCCCAACAGCTTTTTCTAAGGCGGTTAATAAGGGTAGCTCCTTACCATCAATATCTTCATCCCAGGATATTACATAACAAGAGTGTCCAGCACCATTCTGTTTCAGTAACTTAGCTATATCTACTGGATCTGAATTAGGTTTTGGAATATCAATGATATACTCTTCACGAAGAGTTTTTCTGTAAGTATGACAAAGGCGACTTAAGGCATCTTTGCGCTTTTTGGCTGAAGACAATTCGAACAGGACTCTATCTTGGAGCCTTTTAGTGAAAAACGATTTTACAATTATTTTCTCCATTTCCTTATCCAATCTAATCCCCCTTTACAGTTTTTCAAATGGAACTCCTTATAGTCTAAGCCTATCATAAATAGCATTAGTCGATATTAAGCATCTCCCTAAAATCATTTTACTTACTGTCCGTTTGCCGTGGAGGGTAATGTGGCATGGCCCGTATCTTTTAGAGAACGATAACGAAATCCTATACATAAGACCAGGTTAATCAGTTTTTACTGGTTGGCTTTTTTTACGCTTGCCGTTCAAAATGACTTGTACATGACATTTGTCATCTTCTAGTCATGACACCTGGTACTAATAATTTCAGGTTGATTTCTATATAATATAAAATAACGACAAATAAAAGGAAGTGCAATTGAATAATGACCTTGCAAAATACAAAAAACTTGAAAAAACAAATTGCTCCTTTTGAACAATCAACGACAAAGCAAAGTATATGGCAGATTGTAAATACCTTGGGGCCGTTCATTATTTTATGGTACCTAGCATATATAAGTCTGTCCGTTTCTTATTGGTTAGCTTTAATTCCAGCTGTAATTGCTGCTGGCTTCTTGACAAGGATTTTCATCATTTTTCATGATTGTACGCATCATTCATTTTTCAAAAACCGCCGTGCGAATAGAGCGGTCGGTACGATCATGGGTGTTTTGACTTTATTCCCGTTTGATCAATGGGGACATGAGCATTCTGTGCATCACGCAACAAGCGGTAATTTGGATAAGCGGGGTACAGGGGATATTTGGACCCTTACGGTGGATGAGTATTTGGCTGCACCGCTTAAACTTCGTTTTGCCTATCGTTTTTATCGCAATCCATTGGTTATGTTTGGTTTGGGACCAATTTATGTTTTCCTTCTTAAAAACAGATTTAACCGTAAAGGTGCTAGAAAGAAGGAAAAAATGAATACGTATTTGACGAATGTAATAATCGTCGCTTTAGTGGCATTGCTTTGCCTGGCAGTAGGCTGGCAGTCGTTCCTTCTGGTACAAGGTTCCATCTTCATGATTTCTGGTTCAGTGGGCATTTGGCTGTTTTACGTCCAGCATACATTCGAGGACTCTTATTATGAAGAAAATGAGGAGTGGGAATATGTATTGGCGGCAGTGGAAGGAAGTTCCTTTTATAAGCTTCCAAAACTGATGCAGTTCCTTACTGGTAATATCGGTTACCATCATGTTCACCATTTAAGTCCAAGGGTACCTAACTATAAATTGGAAATGGCGCACAATAATACGCAGCCTTTAGAGAACGTTCCAACGATTACTCTTGCGACAAGCTTGCGCTCACTCCGTTTCCGTTTATGGGATGAGGATTCCAAGAATTTTGTTAGCTTCAAAGACATTAAATATTTAACGAAAAAAAGTGTTCCCGTTCAAGTGAAATCTGAACTGTAACGTTCATGTATTATTCCAGACTCCCTTAATAATCCTTGGATTTGGGGGAGTCTTTGCTTCATATAAGGAACTCGATAAAGGAGAGAACTTTAAATGATTCGAATTGTCATTGCAGAGAATCAGCAAATGCTGTTAGAGGCAATAAGTTCTCTACTCAATCTTGAAGAAGATATAGATATTGTCGGGCAAGCCAGTAATGGAGAAGAAGCGATGGCCCTTGTACACCAATTACAGCCTGATGTGTGTATCATGGATATGGAGATGCTTGTAATGAGCGGACTTGAGGCAGCAGAAGCATTAAAGTCATTTGAATGCAAAGTGGTCATTTTAACGACATTTCGAAGGACTGGTTATTTTCAACTCGCATTAAAAGCTAATGTAAGTGGTTATTTATTGAAGGATAGCCCGGGTGAAGAGTTAGCCTGCTCGATTCGCGGCATAATGGACGGCAAGCGAATATACTCCCCAGAACTTATAGATGAGTCTCCCAGCAATAATGGCCGGGAAATGGGAGTGTTAGGGCTGTTAGCCGATGGCCAATCCAAAATGGAAGCGTCTAATAAGCAGAGCGACAATATAGGGACAGTAAGGAAATATTTTTCGACCATCAAGGATAAAATGAAGTTACCGGCTGGTTAGGATTTGTTTCCTAAATCCTGTTGACACGTTTTTTTAAATTGTGTACGATGGATTAAATTATAATATTGAAAATTCTGTGATGAAGAGAGTAGTTCATTTCGAAATGGAAAGCGAGTTAGGGATGGTGGGAGCCTAATGCAGGACGGATGAATGAAGCGCACTTTGGAGAAATTTCTTGAAACGTTTAGTAGGGAACATCGGGGAGTCACCTCGTTAACAATGGAAAGTGGTCACAATTGTGGCAACTAGAGTGGTACCACGGGAATTCATGCTCTCGTCTCTTATTTAGAGGCGGGGGCTTTTTTGTTTAGGAGGGAAAATGTCGATGAATAAACCAATTGCAGAATTGATTTCAACTGCTTTGAACAATGAAATGCCAGCAAGTGAAATAGAAAAATTAATGGAAAAGCCTAAATTAATGGAGTTAGGTGATGTCGCCTTTCCGTGCTTTACTCTTGCAAAAAAATTCAAAAAATCGCCACAAGTGATTGCATCTGAAATAGCCCAACAATTAAACAGTGAGTTGATCCAAGAAGTGAACGTTGTGGGTGGCTATCTGAATATCTTCGTCAATCAACAGAAGGTGACGGAAAACGTGCTGCAAAAGTTATTAAGGGAAAAGGATCAGTATGGTTCGATGCAGCCTGTAGAGGAAAATGTCGTGATTGATTACTCATCCCCGAATATTGCCAAGCCTTTTTCCATGGGGCACTTACGCTCAACGGTCATAGGGAATGCACTGGCTAACATTGCCGAAAAAAATGGCTACACCGCCGTGCGTATTAATCATTTAGGCGATTGGGGCACGCAATTCGGCAAGTTGATCGTCGCGTATGAGCTGTGGGGCGATAAAGAGGCAATCGAGGCTTCGCCGATTCAGGAATTATTGAAAATCTATGTGAAGTTCCATGAAAGAGCTGAAACGGATGAATCGTTGAATGAACAAGCACGCGCAAGCTTTAAGTCACTTGAAGATGGGGACGAGGAAGCACTGGCATTGTGGAAATGGTTCAGGGATGCGTCTTTAAAAGAATTTGAGACGATTTATGATTTATTGGGCATCCGTTTTGATTCCTATGCAGGAGAAGCATTTTACAATGACAAAATGGATGCTGTTGTCGGGGAACTAAAAGAAAAGGGCTTGCTTACTCTATCCGAAGGTGCCTATGTCGTGCAATTGGAAGATATGCCGCCTTGTTTGATTACGAAAACCGATGGGGCGACACTTTATGCGACGCGTGATTTGGCTGCAGCCATGTATCGTAAAAAACAGTATGGGGCGAAGAAAACATTTTATGTTGTCGGGAACGAACAATCTCTGCACTTTAAGCAACTTTTTAACGTCATTGAAAAAATGGGATATGATTGGTCAAAAGATTTGCAGCACGTAGCATTTGGCATGATGTTAAAAGACGGCAAGAAAATGTCGACGCGTAAAGGGAAAGTCGTGCTGCTTGCGGATGTATTGGCAGAGGCAATTGAAACTGCGAAGCGCAATATTGAAGAAAAAAATCAAGCGCTTGAACAGAAAGAACTGGTTGCAAGACAGGTTGGTGTCGGAGCGGTAATCTTTAATGATTTAAAAAATAACCGCATGAATGATATTGATTTTTCATTAGAGCAAATGATGAATTTTGAGGGAGAAACGGGTCCATATGTACAGTACACATTTGCGCGTATTTCCTCATTGCTTGAAAAGGGTGAATTTAAAGAGCAGGCCATCACTTTTGAAGCTTTAGGAGAGTATGCGTGGCCGGTCATCCAGATGTTGGAGCAATACCCGATCATTGTCCAAAAATCATTTGAACAAGCCGATCCATCACAAATCGCGAAATTCAGCTTGCATTTATCGCGTGCATTCAATAAGTATTATGCACATACGAAAATCTTAGTTGAAGATGAATGGAAACAAATGAAGCTCTCATTCGCTTTTTCCGTGGCGGTTGTATTAAAGGATGCGCTAAGTTTATTGGGAATTTCAGCGCCGAATAAAATGTAAAGTTAAAGAGTCCTTACATTAGCGAAGAAAACTGAATAAAAAAAGAATCCATTTTGATCAATTTTCCTTCAAAATGGATTCTTTCAAAATAAAATGGAAGCAAAAAATGCCTACTCGATGACATCGAACCATAAAGGGGATTTATCATCAGGTTCACCATTGTAATTGATCGTGATTTCCTCGCCAGCCTTTATATCTTTATGTGCATAAAAGTCTATCGTTAAATCTTCTAAATTATTATCGAATGTCGCATTTGGAGTGTATGAATGATTGAATAGTGAACCATTTCCTAAGGCAATGACAGTTTCATCGTCATCTCCCCAATAGAAACAGTGATGAAAGAGTGCGGTTTTCTTTAGATATTTCCATTCATGTTTGGGCGAAATGATGACAGGTGATACCTCAATGAGTTCATCTTTTTTAATATCCCTTGTAGCATATACTCCCCTGCCATACTTCCCCGTATTTTTAATGCAGATTGGTGACACGGAAGCAACTCCCCTTTTTCGGTCCTGTTTGGCTATCAGTTGTGTCGTGGCATTTTTTTCATCTAGGCTACCAAGGTGCTTATTTAAGTAATCACTGCGTTTGCGAATGAATTCGAAGATGAATTCCGGTTCCTTGTCGAATAGATCAATCTTATTCTTTTTATATGGATCAAGAAGGATGTGGGGGCGTATGCCCTGGTGCAGTGGTAATACTTTATTTTCCATATGCTTCACAGTAAATGTGGTTTCCAATGTTTCAACCAAGAGGTCTTTGTAGAACTTACTGTATTCCGGAACCTGCAAGAGCAGATGAACAAGGTGGTTTGTCTTTTTCCCTCCGATAGGGACATATGTGTGCTCCATGATCCCTCCACTGACTTTGCGTCCCCAAGTGGCATCGTAATCCCAAGGAATGATTTCAAATAACTTCGTTTTACTATTGCGATATAGTGCATAGTTATGAGTGAAACCGTCGTTATTCATGGTGCAAACGGCTCCAACCAGCCAGCGTAAGTATTTATGGATATCAAGATGCTGCGAGACTACTTCAGGAAACTTTGCAAGTGGGGTGGTGTTGATTTTTTTGATGAATTCGATTAGATATTCATCATCGGCGGGTTTGCCAAACGCTTGTTTATAGCCTGACGTAAGGGAGTCTTTCGCTTTCCCATCCCTTCCCAATGAAAAGTTGGCATTATTGTTGACAGCATAATAAATCGGGCCGGCAGGAAGTCCTCTTTTTTCTAAAAAAACCCCATCGACGGAATCCAATTGTAAATACACACCTTTAAACGTGCCATTTCGGAATAGGTTGATGTGTTTGCTATGAGGGGAAAGGACACCAAGGTCTTGAAAGAAATCGAGTGAGAGTTTATTGCGAATGAGGGAAGGATCTCTGTATTCGGCATTGAGATGGATTTTGTGGGCGCCAAAGAATCGTTCTGGCTCGATGAAATCAATCCAATAGGATCTTTTCCGGAATTTGCGGGTATAAGAGCCCCGATAGGCAATATCGATAACATAAGTGTCGTTTTCTACTTTCAAATAGGCGGGAATAGGGTCATCGCTCCAAATATCCGCACGTAAATCTTCTAGATCTTTTTCTTCTATCATTAAGAAATAAGATGGAATATGATAAGACATACACTCACCTTCCTTCCTTGTATAAGATGTTTTATGGACAGTCTTGACCTTAATGAAGCCGTAATATCATAAAATACTTCCACTTGATCAATCAGGGATTAATCAAGCAGAAGCATTTTATATTTAACTATCTATCTTCTTCTTTTTTTACCACGTCCATTGGACGAGCTTGAACTTGATGAAGTAGATGTTGTTGTTGTAGATGTGATACCAGTAGTTATGATACCAGTAGCTGTGTTGCCAGTAGTTGTGCCGCCAGTAGATTATTTTCCAGTAGATTTATTGCCAGTGGACTTGTTACCAGTGGACTTGCTGCCAGTAGAACTGCCACCAGTAGAAGTGCTACCGGTAGATGAACTGCCAGATGAAGCTGCTTTTCCTTTTTTCCCTTTCATACAGACGCCTCCTTAATAAGGTTAATTTTATGATATGCGCAATGGTACATACTGGAGCGTTAGTTAACGATAAACGGGCTAATAAAAATTAACGGAGAGGATTTAGGAGAGTTGCCTAATCACAGGAGATTTGTAGAATGGATAAGCAACAAAATGGAGTACCGTCCATTGTTAACATCTTTCGTCAATCATTGCATCATGATCAGGCATTATAATAAATTCATGAAAAAAATGCCCTTTAATCCCGATGACCGGGAATAAAGGGCATGTACCCGTGAACATGTCACGGCGATAATGAATTAATAAGCTAGGCTGAATAGGGCTTTGATGTGTGATAGATAGCGAACATTACTTGCTTCTTTCATCAATGTAGCCGGCAGGCCTTTAAGGGAAGTGTTATTGGCCCCAACGGTTGCCACCGCATCCTTACGGCCAAGGCTCGCAAGTGTACCTGAGTTTACAGGTGAAAATTCTTCAAGTTTCTTGCCTTCAAATGCTGCATATAGGTTGTAACCAACAAGCTCACCCATTTGCCAAGCATTTTGTGCAGTAGGAGCGTATGGACGGCCGCCTTCTGGAGGGAACGCAACGGCACTGTCCCCGACAACGAATACGTCATTATGGGATTTGGATTGCAAATACTCATTAACGGTCGCTTTGCCGCGATCCACTTCAAGGCCTGATTCACCTACGATAGGAAGAGCCGCAACTCCGCCTGTCCAAACAAGCGTATTGGCCGTTATCGTTTGTCCATCTTTCAATTCGATTTGATTTCCTTTAACACCCGTTACAGGCAGACCTGTCAAGAATTCAACGCCACGTGCTTCCAAGCTTGTCATCGCACGTTCGATCAAGTGGTCAGGCAGGACCGGAAGGATTTTTGGACCTGCTTCTACAAGCTTGATTTTCAAGTCCTTGAAGTCCACTCCGAATTTTTTGGCGATTTTAGGGAAATGATCCACGATTTCACCGATTAACTCGACGCCCGTCAATCCGCCGCCGCCAATCACGATGGTTGCGTCCGCTTCATTATTCGTTTGTGCATATTCGCGGATGCGATCTTCGATATGTTTGTAAATCTTGTTTGCATCGTTTACGGATTTCAAGACCATGCTGTTTTCCTCAAGTCCCGGAATGCCGAAGAATCCTGTTTGGCTTCCTAAAGCAACAACCAGGGCATCATAAGATAATGTGGAACCATTGGCAAGTTTCACTTCTTTGTTGTCGACTGAGAAAGAATCCACT
>NZ_JAGGQN010000047.1:0-107801 GCF_018613275.1 Bacillus sp. ISL-4 | reverse complement strand
GCACCCATGCCGGGCGCACAATAAAAAGCTGACTGAAGGGCTCCTTCAGTCAGCTTTCATTTCCTCAATAAGCAGATTAAACTCGTTCCGCCACCAAGGTAAAAGTTTTCGGAAGCCCAATATCATGGATTTTATGATTCGGTTCTTCCTCGAGCACTTTAATAACAAGCCCTGATTGACCTATTGACGTTATCAGTTCCCCGATTGTCCATTTACGCTGTACAACTCTTGAAAGGCTCCCTTTTTCCTCATCCGGCATATGCTTCGAAAAAGCGACCTCATTGTTTTCGAATGCCGGAGCAAAATAGTTGCCTGTTATTTTATGTTTTTTACCATTTGAAGTAATGAGCTTTGTTGAAATCGGGTGAAATTCATGCAGGACGAATCGGCCTCCAGGTTTCAGCAACTTTTTAATTTTTTCAAATAAAGGCTGCAGATCTATTAAGTAGTGAAGTACACCGAGCTCCATTAAAACCAAATCCTGATTCCCTGATTCATGCTCGGATGATAGTGAAAGGACATCCGAAACAATATACTCGATGGAGACATTGGCCCCACTTGCCAGCTCATTTGCAAACATTGCATTTTCCTGGGAAAAATCAACGACTTTCACTTCAGCTCCCAATATGGCGAGGGCAACTGCTTTAACACCGTTCGATCCCATCAAATGAGTGATTTTTTTACCGGATATTTCCCCCATATATTTATAAAAAGGGTGCAGTCTCCATTTGGGGTTTTGCTTGATTTTTGATGCCAATTCCACGGGATCTCCATAACGATTGACCAGCGCTAAATAATTATTCTGGTTCCACGCCTGTTCATTTTCCGCTGTGAACCCCTTCTGCTCGGCAGATAAGTAAGCATGGATCTCGGAACTGCACTTTCTCATTTCTTCGTCGTATAAATAACTGTATAACGACCTGCACCAAACCTCCATATCCCCCATCTTAATGGACAAACGATAAGGGTCCGTTTTAATGGTCGTGTTAAACCGACAGCGCACAGTGGCAGAAACCCCCTCGACATCCATTAGAAAGGAGGCAGTCTCAGGACTTCTTTCAGGCTTTGTTGGTGCGTATTCGGAAAAAAGATCTAAAGCCTCATTAAAGACATCCCATTGTATATCAATATCGATTTTCTTATCCTCATCGATGTCCACTCCTTGCACGAACAGAGCGGATCGACCTGTATATTGGTATGGGATATTAGCTTGATCCAGCATGTTCGCCATTAATGTGATTGAATGATAATAACTTGCCTTCATATGAACCTCCTAAACATCAAAAGAACATGACAATTATTCTTCTATAGCAAATTTCAAACCCGTATTCGTAATGGCAATCAGCTCTTCATCATGGCGGTCTATGCCATAAACGAGTAATGTAACAAGCATGTATATTGCTCTGAACCGGGCTAAATTCTCTGTTTCCTTTTCGATTTCACCATAGATATCAAAAAAAACCCTGCGCACTTCTTTAGGGAAATAACTGTATAAAAAGGAGAAATCAATGGCTGGATTCCCGACATGAACATCTCCCCAATCAATGATACCCGCGAGAACGCCTTCTTCATCGAGTAAAACATTCCGGATATGAATGTCTCCGTGAACGAGTGAAATCTGATGCTGAACATCGAATTCACCTAAGGTTTCAACAAAATCCTTAACCGCATGCGCCTGTTCAAAGAATCCTAGCTTTAATAGATTCGAGACATTTTCCATTAGCGATTTCTTACGGTAGGATACATCAAGCCTCATCATCCCATCAGGCTGCACCCCTAAGCGCATAGCCCTTTCCACAGGGAAACTGTGAAGAGCTTTCAAAAAATGGGCAAACCTTTTTGCCGATTCGGCCTTATTTGCCACTGATCCTTCTACAGGCAATTGTCCCTTTACCATTTTATAACCGGTAAAAGGATACGGATACAGTGTACTTGGCTTCCCAAAAAAGATCGGTTCAGGAATAGCAAGCGGAAAAGTGCCTGCAATGGAAGGCAAAAGCTGACTTTCCACCTGAATCAACGTAACCGCAATAGGGCGGCGGGGGAAACGGAATACAAATTGCCCATTGATTTGTATGACCGTGTTATCGAAACCCTCCCCAAGTTGCTTGATCTCTTTCAACTCAATTTCCGGAAACTGCAGCATGATCAATTTCCCCGCTAGCTCCAGCGAAACCGGATATTCTGCCAACCAAGGCTTTTCCACTCCCGTCTCCCCCCTTTACCGGTTTCTCCCTCTATTGGGGCTGCTGCCAGATCCACCTCTAAGATTACTTGGCCCTTGTGTACTGTTTGCTCTACGGCTGTCTCTTTGATCTCCTCGCGGATTGTCACGCTTTGGTCCACGGCTGTTCTCCATCCGGCCTCCCCGTGAATCCTCTCGCTTTGGTCCGCGGCTGTTTTCCACCCGGCCTCCCCGTGAATCCTCTCGCTTTGGTCCACGGCTGTTCTCCATCCGGCCTCCCCATGAATCCTCTCGCTTTGGTCCGCGGCTGTCTTCCGACCGGCCACCCCCTGGTTTCTCCCTCTCGAATTCACGATTGTCCGCTTGATTTACAGAACGGTGACTGCCTCGGTTCGGTCCTCTCGTATCTATCCGTTCCCGGTGTTTCCTTCCCCCGCCCGAACGCGGTCGGCGGGTACCCTCATCAGAAGAGTCTTCATAGCGTTTCCTTTTTTGCCTAACCTCATCGGGTTGGAACATTTTCACTCCTTCAATCGTCCTTCTTTCGATTTTCATGGAAATCCCTTTTTCAATCTCGCTTAAAAGCTGTAAATCCTTCGTTGCTATGAAAGTTACAGCCAAGCCATTCTCACCCGCCCGGCCCGTCCGCCCAATTCGGTGGATGTAACTTTCTGCATCCTCGGGAACATCATAATTAAACACATGTGTCACGCCTTCTACATCGAGTCCTCGTGCGGCAACGTCCGTTGCCACTAAATATTGAAGCTTCGCCTCTCTGAAGTTTTTCATGACACGTTCCCGCTTTGCCTGTGAAAGGTCACCATGAAGCTCTTCAGAATTGAATCCAGCTGCTTTCAGGGCATCATTCAAAACCGAAACGCGACGTTTTGTACGGCAAAATATGATCGCAAGGTATGGCTGTTGTTCTTTGATCATGTTGATTAATGAAGACTGTTTGGCACGATCGGTGGTCTCGATGACAAGCTGCCTGATTTTCTCGACCGTTACTTGCTCAGCCTTCACAGCGGCAGTTAATGGTTTAGTCATATAGCGTTTTGCCAATTGATGCACCTGTTCAGGCATCGTCGCTGAAAAGAGCAACGTTTGGCGCTCCTCTGGAAGCTGTCCCATGATTTCTTCCACCTCTGGTAAAAATCCAATATGTAGCATTTGATCAGCTTCGTCCAGCACGAGAGTTCCAGTTTGTGATAGATCGATGGTGCCTCTTCGTAAATGATCTAATAGCCTGCCTGGCGTGGCGACCACCACGGAGATGTTTCTTGTCAGCTTTTTCATTTGCTGCTCGACATCCTGTCCGCCATAAACTGCAAGCACTTGAAGTCCTTCAATTTCATTAGCGAATTTCTTCAATTCAGCAGTGATTTGCAAAGCCAATTCCCTGGTTGGCGTGACGATCAGCGATTGTATGTGGGATGCGGCGGGATCTACTTTTTCCAGGATTGGCAGCAAAAATGCCAAAGTCTTCCCTGTACCCGTTTGAGCCTTCGCGATGACATCCCTTCCAGCAAGGATATCTGGTATCGATTTCTCCTGGATCGGGGTAGGGGCGGTTATTCCTATTTGCTTTAATATCGTGTTAATCGCCGGGCTGACGCCAAGGTCGATGAATTCTGTCATGTATGGGCCTACTTTCTGAATTTCTTCATTTAATTGACTGATAAATCCACTGAAATGGTAACAGCTTCCTTCACTTAATGTCATATTCCTTAGTCTAAGCTAATTGTTAGTATATCATTATCTATTTTCGAGAAAACCTGTACCTTAAAATTTTTCATCCTATTGTACTTTAGTTGTTTTTCTAATATAATTTATAAGATTATTTAATCGAGCTACTTACTTTAAAATAAAGGGTAAGCATCTCATCCTTGTAGATTTGTGCAAGGATTTTTTGTATATAAAAAAGGAGTGACCGCATGTTTAAATTAAAAGAGCGGAATTCAAATATTAAGACGGAAGTACTTGCGGGGCTTACAACCTTTTTAACTCTAGCTTATATCATCGTTGTAAACCCAATGATCCTTTCTGATGCCGGTGTTCCATTCGACCAGGCATTCACGGCAACCATAATCGCAATAATAATCGGTACCCTATGCATGGCCCTTTTAGCCAATTACCCTATTGTCATAGCACCGGCAATGGGATTGAATGCTTATTTTGCATACTCGGTATTGGGAACCCATGATATTTCATACACAGTTGCCTTCTCTGCAGTCTTTGTTACCGGTATCATCTTTATCCTTTTATCCCTAACCTCTTTCCGCTCTAAATTGATCGAGGCTATCCCTAATAACTTGAAGCATGCAATCAGTGCCGGAATCGGACTTTTCATCACCTTCATCGGACTTCGCTTGTCAGGTGTCGTAACACAGCATGAATCCAACCTGGTTACCCTTGGAAGCTTCAGGGATCCTAATGTGGCGCTTACATTGATTGGTTTGGTCATAACGATCGTGCTAATCGTTCGCAATGTGCAGGGAGCCATATTCATCGGAATGATCGTGACTGCCATAATCGCCTTCTTTACAGGGCAATTGGAAATTAACGGTCTAGTTTCCACCCCTTCATTACCTGAAGGGATTATCGTCGCCAATCCAATCACATCTATCGCCGATGTCATTAACTACGGCCTTTATGGCGTCGTCTTCTCCATTTTGCTTGTAATGCTTTTCGATACGACCGGTGCTTTATTAGGCATAGTCCGTCAAGCTGGATTGCTGAAGGATAATAAGCTTGAAAAATCCGGCAGTGCCTTCTTTGCAGATTCCATCGGCACTACTGTTGGCGCCATGTTCGGTACAAGCCCAACCGCTGCCTCGGTTGAATCATCAGCTGGTGTAGGAGCGGGCGGCAAGACAGGTTTAACCGCGTTGGTTGTGGCCATCCTTTTCTTAATGACCGCCTTCTTTAGCCCACTGATAGGAGCTGTCTCAAATGTAGCGGCAATCACGGCACCTAGCTTGATCATCGTCGGAAGCATGATGATTAAAAGCATTAATGAAATTGATTGGACACACTTTGACGAATCATTTCCAGCCTTTTTGGTCATTGTCGCCATGCCTTTAACATCAAGCATCGCCAACGGGATAGCACTCGGATTCATCTCCTATCCCATTTTAAAAATGGTAAGGGGCAAATTCCGGGAAGTGCATCCGTTCGTGTACATGTTTGCCGTTTTATTCCTTTACCAACTGATTTTCCTGGCTTGATCATTTCGTGAAGGACATCATGGAATAATAAAAAGGAGTGTTCAATTCATGTTAATTGAACACTCCTTTATTTGTTTACGGGCAATTAATTTATAACGCCATCCATCTTTTTACCTTTAATCACACTTGGTACTCCAACTGCCGTGCAATTATCGGGAACGGATGTCAAAACAACTGCATTTGCCCCCACTTTCGAATTCGTGCCAATTCGGATGCCACCGTGTATTTTAGCGCCATTTCCTATATACGCATAATCACAAACCTCAGGTGCCTTTTTACTTTCTTTATTTTGTCCTAAACTTACTTGATGCATAATCGTAACACAATCTCCTATTTTGCAATATGGGTTGATAAGAACGCCTTCAGCTCCATGGGGCAGACGTAAATCCTTGCCAATTTAACATTGCCCAGGAAATTCGCAATTCAGGAAAAGTCTTATGATTAACAAATCTACCATGCGAGGAACAGCCCTTCTTGCGTGGCTATTGAAAAGTGAATGACCGGTTGATGAGTGTTTATTCAAAGTAGGAATGTGCATCAATGTCACGAAAAAAAAGCCTTTCCCCGATTGTTTACGGGAAAAGGCTGATGTCTAGTTCAAAGGGGTTCGTGTCATTACCCCCCAAAAGAAAAAGGAGGATATCCAACTTATCGTCAAATATCCTCCTAAAGTTTATTGATTCATTTGATCAAGAAAATCACCCAGGAGATCGTCGAGATTTTCCTCTTCCGGTTCGGATTCTTCCACTTGTTGTTCGGCTTCATCCAAACTCCAATCAAAATCGTCCAGGTCCTTCTTAGGCAGTTCTTCCTGAACCTCCTCGGCTTCCTGTTCTTCAGGCTCGGCCTGCACATACAGTTCCTCATTCAGTTCATTATTGTTCAAAGAGGCAAGCAGGGCCGTAGCGCGTAAAGGATCGGATAAAAGGTGGTACATAATCGTTCCAAGCATAGCTTCTGAGTGGGAATGCTTGAGCCAATCACGCTGAGATTTGCTTAGTTTGTTCGGCATGGGCAGGGCTATCATTTCCCGATCCTGATGGGAGGATTGCCCGACTCCATCGAGAACATACTCGGCAATTTTACTGGAAAAATTCCTTCTTTCCGTTTCCTTCAATTTCTGCAGCTGTCTTAACGTATAGTCTGATACATCCGAAGGGATACGAAAAGTGATGGCTTGTCCTCTTTTAATTTCAGAAGAAGCTGTTTTTTTCATTCTCTCACCTATTTAATGGAGCCCGTTCTTTGTTCTTTCTTCTTTTGCTGGGACTGATTCTGTTCCTTTGCATTCTGGCGGCGATTAAAGTCCGAAATCAATTTATAATAGGCGTTTGCCATCATCCAAACGCTTTCCCGTTCATCTTCGAAAAAGTCTATATTGTAGCCATCGAAATTTTGATTCAATGTTTTCAAGTAATCTTTCAGGACAATCGATCCCCCGCCTACAAAATAGCAAATTTCCGTTTGTGAATTTTTTTGCCATACGTTGCGCAGGTGACGATATTGCTTTTTGGCCAGTTCTCCCAAAATACGGTCAACGATATCATGGACGCTTGTCCGGCTTCCGCGAACCATAATATGATTGCGATCATTTTTCTTCGTGATGATTTCAACGACGTCGCGCCTGCTATCCAGCTCGACACCATGTTTCTTCCTGATTTCTTCACGAATCGATTCAAGGGCTTCAGCTACTCCCAAATTAAATCCTTGTGCCTTGTCATCGTCAACTTTACGATTTTTAATGACAGCGATATCCGTCGATAATCCACCGATATCCTGGATGAGGATCCTTCTATCGATCAATTCACGGTTAATGATATTTAAATCTTTATCCATGACCAAATTTATGTATGCAGCAAAGCCCTCTGGATAGACTTTCACTTCATCGAATTTGATATTAACCTTCAAGCCTTGGTATTTAGGGGTAATTAAAAATTCCACCTGATGGACAGATCCGAGTAATCTCGACCGATACCCGACGTCTTTTCCTTCTTTAACCTCACGAAGTGGCAAGCCTGTTCCAAGCGTATAATTGGCTTCCACAACATTATTCACTTTTTTGAATGTATCATTGTTCCCCTGTTTGGCAGCGTCTAATGCCAGAGCAGCAAAAAGCATAACTAATGTTTGATCTTCTTCCGATTTACTGCTTCCTAAATCCAATTCGGTAGGATTATCACTTTTTGTCGCCAAGTTCCCTACGCGATAAATCGCATTATTATCTTGAAGGGCTGGTGAATGGACCCTGATATGAATCCCTTCCAATGGGTTTTTTTCATCAAGTTCCTCAATCCCAATGACCGGACGGTCCTCTATGTCTTTTGCAATGACATTTGGTATATATAGTTCAGACTCTAGCTTTCCAAAAATAGCCTTAATAGCATCATTTCCTACGTCTACTGCTGCGATTCTAGAACTCATCTAAAAACATCCCCTTTTTTATAGAAAAAAATTTTAAGTGAAGCTTTCTCTTTAAGGATAGAAAAAGTTGCCTCGATAGTCAATCCTTCATAAGTTGTAGCTATATTTGTCGAATTGTTTTCAAATTGTTTACAATAGGAACAAGTATGTATACACCTTATATATAGCCATGTGTACGTGTTTGCAGACATGTATACTCATTTGTGTACATTACAACTATTTTTGTTTACATGTACACATTTTTGTAAACAAACCAAATAATGTATTTTTTCACTCTTTCTTCTAACAAACATAAGCGGATAAAAAGCGAATTTGCGCATGGTAATAAATGGTCAATTTACTTAATGAACTGTATGGAGGTATTCAAATGACTGAAAAAATCAGACCCTCCCCGGTTTCCGGAACCCTATTGCGCAGCGCGTTAACTTTCCCGTCTTTTTCTAAACTAGAAACAGATATAAACTATGATGTCTTAATAGTAGGAGTAGGCGGCGTAATTACAGGGATTACTCAGCTTAACAAGGGATTAAAGTTACACTGATAGAAGCTGGCGAATCCTTAACGGATCAACGGGACACACCACAGCATGGCCTGATTTGCGACTTGTTTTTTCACTAAAACATGGTGAAGAGCAAGCCAAACTATATTATGTAGCCAATGCAGAAGGAATGGGCTTATCAAAGACTTGGTAGAAGAACATTCCATTGAATGTAATTTGACTGCTGGATACCTATATTCACGCAAATACTGATGAATATAAAAGTGAAATTCCAAAAGAACTAAAAGCCTATCGAAACTAGCCATTCGCGGGGATTATGCAGAAGAAATCCCTTCCTCCATTCCTTGTAAATCTTCCATGACCCAAGCACAGTTTCACCCCTTTAAAACCCTCCTCTCCAAGATTCTGGAAGCTGAAAAAGTTTCCACGATAGTCAATGCTTCATTAATAGTAGCTATAGTTTTCGAATTGTTTACAATAGGAACAAGTATGTATACACCTTATATATAGCCATGTGTACGTGTTTGTAAACATGTATACTTATTCGTATACATTACATCTATTTTTGTTTACTTGTATACACTTTTGTAAACAAAACAAATAATGTATTTTTTTACTCTTTCTTCTTACAAAAATAAGCGTATAAATAGCGAATTTGGGTATGGTAATAAATGGACAATTCACTAATGAACTGTATGGAGGTATTCAAATGACTGAAAAAAATACAGACCTTCCCCGGTTTCCGGAACCCTATTGGCGCAGTGCGGTAACTTTCCCATCTTTTTCTAAACTAGAAACAGATATAAACTCTGATGTTTTAATAGTAGGCGGTGGAATTACTGGCATCACTTCTGCTTATCTACTAGCTAAACAAGGTGTTAAAGTCACACTGATTGATGCAGGCGAAATCCTAACTGGAACGACAGGACACACTACAGCAAAAATCACGGCCCAGCATGGCTTGATTTATGACCAATTGATCACTGATCATGGCGAAGAGAAGGCCAAACTTTATTATGAAGCCAATGCTGAGGGAATGATGCTAATCAAAGACTTGGTAGAAGAACATTCCATTGAATGTAATTTGACTGCACAGGATGCCTATGTCTATGCAAATACAGATGAATATAAAATCAAAATTCAAAATGAACTGAAAGCCTATCAAAAACTCGGCATTCGGGGGGATTATGCAGAGAATATCCCTTTCTCCATCCCTTCTAAAGCTGCTGTGATAATGAAAGATCAAGCACAGTTTCACCCGTTAAAATACTTAACTGCCCTCATTTCTACAATTCTCGAAAGTGGAGGCAAAATTTATGAACGGACAACGGCAATGAAGATTGAAGACGGCGATCCACCTACCGTTCTGACCGATACTGGACATACAATCAAAAGCAATCAGGTAATCGTTGCCTCCCACTTCCCTTTTAATGATGAAAAGGGCTTATACTTTGCCCGTGTCCATGTAGATAGGTCCTATGTACTTGGAATCAGGACTGAACAGGAATATCCCGGTGGGATGTATTACAGTGCAGACAGCCCTACCCGCTCCCTGCGCTATACGGAATTGGACAATGGGGAAAAACTTATACTAGTCGGCGGGGATGGTCATAAAACTGGCCAGGGAGTCTCGATGATCGAGCATTATGAAGCACTGAAGGACTTCAGTTCCCAATATTTCGATGTGAAGGACATTCCCTACCGCTGGTCGGCACAAGATATTGTGACACCGGATAATATCCCCTTCGTCGGACCAGTGACATCCAATAATCCAAACGTTCTGATAGCTACCGGCTATGCAAAATGGGGAATGACGAATGGGTCGATTGCGGCCAAGATCTTAACTGACCGGGTTTTGCAAAGGGATAACCGGTATGCAGACTTGTATGACCCCGCCCGTTTAAAAGGCATGAAGAATATAGTCCAAGATAATGCTGATGTAGCGAAGCATTTGATCAAAAGCAAATTGGCCATCATTCATAAAACGCCAGAAGACATAGGAATTGATGAAGGAGCAATCGTGAAGGTGAATGGAGACAAGGCAGGGTGTTACCGAGATCATGATGGCCAGCTTCATATTGTCGATTCCACATGTACGCACATGGGGTGTGAAGTTGCCTGGAATAGCGGCGACCGTACTTGGGATTGCCCATGCCATGGCTCCCGCTACTCCATCGCTGGTGAAGTGTTGAATGGCCCTGCTGTCGAACCATTGAAAAAAATACGCTGATGGTCACAGTGATTTTATCTAATAGTCGACTGGGTCCGCTGTTTTCCTTATACTGAAGTTACTGCATGGTTGAATGGTTGCAAATAACTCTGAAAAGGATTGAATTGAAATGAACGGTAAAAATCGGAAGGACATTAACCCAGGTGCCTCTGTGGACATTGTACTTAAAGCAGATCAACGCAGCGGAAAATTGACAAGCGGCACTGTAAAGGATATTTTGACCAACTCCAGCACTCACCCTCATGGAATTAAAGTAAGATTGACTGATGGCCAGGTTGGCAGGGTTCAAGTCATTCATAAGTAATGCGCACTCGGTTCAGGCCGAGTGTTTTTTTTGTGATCATTCGACCGAATTAATGACAATGGGATATTTCAATCATGTTTCCCGTTCATAATTCGTACAATAGGGGTGAGATTATCTCTTTTTAAAAAAAGGCTGGTGTCAAAATGAAAGAATACAATACCCCTGATATGGCTCATTACCGCAACGATGAACATACATTGAAAGTTTCCGGCTCAGAGACGCTATCTGCCGCTCCGGACCAAGCCACAATCACCCTAGGAGTCATAACAGAGGATAAGGACCCGCAAAAGGCCCAGCAAGCCAATTCCCAAGCAATCGCAAATGTCATCGCATCACTTAAATCCGCAGGCATTCCCGAAGAGCAATTGAAAACGAGTGATTACAGAATCGATCCGCAATATGATTATATTGAAGGAAAGGAATTGTTCAAGAACTACAAAGTCCAGCACATCATCCAAGCCCAAACGACCGACATCGAGAAAATAGGCAGCATAATCGACACGGCCGTCAGAAGCGGCGCCAATTCAATCACCAGCATCCGCTTCTCTTTATCCAACCCAGATGCATACTATAACCAGGCACTTTCTCTCGCTTTAAAAAATGCATACGAAAAAGCACTCTCCATGGCCCGAACACTAGGAATCTCATTGAACCCAGTCCCTAATAAGGTTGAAGAGCTATCTGAAACGGCAACACCGATGCTTTACCAAACAAGTACCTTTTCAAAAATGGCGACTACCCCGATTCAGCCTGGTGAATTGAACATCACTGCCTCAGTAAGGGTGGAGTACACATACTAGCACTCACTAAATTCCATCCTAAAAACCCCCCTTGGCGAACAAAGGGGGGTTCACTTTAAAAGACTACCGTCTTATTTTCATGAACAAGGACGCGGTCCTCCAAATGCCATTTAACGGCACGTGCCAGCACCCTGCGTTCAGCTGAACGACCAATTTTCTTCATATCCCCAGCAGAATCACGATGGTCCACACGTTCAATATCCTGCTCGATGATTGGACCTTCATCCAAATCATTCGTCACATAATGGGAAGTCGCCCCAATCAGCTTAACACCTCTGTCATAAGCTCTTTCATAAGGCCGTGCTCCAATGAATGCAGGTAAAAATGAATGATGTATATTGATGATTTTGTTTGGATGGGCCGCTACGAAGTCCGGCGTCAATATCTGCATATACCTAGCTAAGACAATAAGGTCCACTTTGAATTCTTCCAGAAGTCCAAGCTGTTTTGTCTCCACTTCCCTACGTATATCCTTATTTGCAGGAATGTAATAAAATGGGATGCCCATTGATTCGACAATTTGCCTTGTATCTTCATGATTACTGATGACTAGCGCAATATCAGCTAATAAATCCCCGCTTTGCCACTCCCATAGCAATTCCAGAAGACAATGCGGTTCCTTGGAAACGAAGATTGCCGTCCGCTTCAGATCACTCACATGGTTAAATGTCCATTGCATCGAGAATGCCGTCGAAACTTCCTGGAATGCCAGTTGCATATCCGCTGCCCTATCCTTCAATCCCGGACACTCGAATTCGATCCTGGTGAAAAAGGTACCGCCCTCAGGATTCATTGAATACTGACTCAATTCAACAATATTTGCATCATATTCTTTAAGAAAGGCAGTAACTGTCGAAACAATTCCTGGCCGGTCCGGACACTTTATAATCAAACGGCCTCTATCTTGATTCTTTTCGCGAAACTCCTGTAACTGTTCTTGCACAAAGTTGCTAACCATTTTCCCAACTGCCCTTCTTCTATTTTGCTATATTATACTTCAATTCATGGGCAAAATTAAAGTCAGTCAATTCAATACAGGATTTTGTTGGCAGACAACGAGGTCCCTTTTTGAAATCCTCCAGTTTTACCCCATCCCATTCATTATATATAGTTTCGATAGAGTCTAAATCATCATCATCATGAATTGTTTCAAATTCATCTCTAGAGCTGAATCTAACTGAATTTCTTACTCCGTAAAAAAATAATTGTCATTATTTCAGGAAATTACCGGTAATTTGGAAGGAAATGAAGGCAAAGGCCGAGAACCTTTATGAAATGCATAGTGAAGGGGATTCTAGTATGAAATGTCGGCATGATCTGGACACCCTTTTTTATTTCAGTTCTAATTTCCCTAGTTAATGAGGTTATTTCACTGCCTCATAAGGGTATAGACCATTCTATTAGTTTTTTTCAAAGGGGGAAATGAAATTATCATGAAATCATCAGTTACATTCATTGTATCCATTCTGGCTGTTCTCGGTCTTCTGTCCGGCTGTGCTGAAAAGGACAAGCTGGAGGATGGAAGCAAGCTGATCAATAAGGACCAGTTTGTTTTCGCTGCCTCAGGCGAATTCAAGCCATTCAGTTATGTCAATGATGACATGACCGTAACCGGATTCGATATTGAGGTCGGCGATGCAATAGCAAAGGAACTGGGCCTGGAGCCAGTACCTAAACGGATAAAATTCAAAGGTATTGTGGAAGGTGTCAAAACCGGTCGGGCAGATGCCGCGGTTGCCAGTCATACAATCAATGAACAACGAAGTAAACATGTTGCCTTCTCGACCCCTTATTACTACTCAGGTCCTCAAATTTTCGTCCGCTCAGATAGTGATATTAAAACGGTCGAAGATTTAAAGGGAAAGGAAGTTGCGGCTTCTAAAGGCTCCACGTACGCAACCACAGCAGAAAAGTATACAACCAGTGTAAAAACCTATGACAGTGATATCACAGCCCTGAAAGCATTGAGCGGAGGACGTCATGATGCCGTCATCACCGACTTCGTAACCGGCAAGGAAGCGGCCAAGGAAGGGTTCGACGTCGAAGGAAGGCAATTGATCGAACGCAGCGAGCAGGCCATCGTACTGCCCATCGACAACCCTCAGCTGCTTGCACGTATCAACGAAGCACTTGAAAACCTCCGGGAAGATGGAACGCTTGCGGAAATCAGCAAAAAATACTTTGGTGAGGACATCACAACCAAGCCTGAATAAAGATTGATAGAAAGGGAGTCATTACATTGCCAAGTTTTTCACATTTTTTTGATACATTATTTAACTCCTCGGATGTATTCATCCGAGCCATGCTCCTCACATTGGAACTGACGGTAGTCTCCATATTGGTAGGAATCGTCATCGGATTGCTATTTGCACTTTTAAAAATTTCCAATATAAAAATTCTTGCATGGATTTCAGATACATATGTATTCCTGGTACGGGGAACACCGCTAATCGTACAGATATTCATACTCTATTTCGGTATCAGCAATCTCTTCTTACTGCCGGACTTCTGGGCGGCGTCACTTGCCTTGGCCTTCCATAATGGAGCTTATATCTCTGAAATTTTACGTGGTACGATCCAATCCATCGATAAAGGCCAAATGGAAGCCGGGCGCTCCCTTGGCATGAGCAATTCTCTCACATTAAGAAGAATCATCT
Source organism: Bacillus sp. ISL-4 (assembly GCF_018613275.1). Classification (NCBI taxonomy): domain Bacteria; kingdom Bacillati; phylum Bacillota; class Bacilli; order Caryophanales; family Bacillaceae; genus Bacillus; species Bacillus sp. ISL-4. Next base: position 93,478 of record NZ_JAGGQN010000047.1, on the reverse strand, counting down.
TACCTCAAGCCTTCCGTCGCGCATTGCCGCCGCTAGGCAACCAATTCATCATCGGACTGAAAGATTCATCACTGGCAGCCTTCATCTCCATGAATGAGCTGTTTAACGTGGCGACTACGTTAGGTTCGAATAATTTCGATGAAATGACTTATTTACTGATTGTAGCGGTCTACTACTTGATTCTAGTGGCATTCCTGACCATTATCGTCAATTTATTCGAAAAGAAACTTTCCATTAGTGATCGATAGGGGGAATTGAAATGGAACAAAAAGAAATGATTCGCATTAGGAATTTAAATAAATCGTATGGAAGTCTGCATGTACTCAAAGATATTGATATGAAGGTACTGGATAGCGATGTTGTCTGTCTGATCGGGCCAAGCGGTTCCGGAAAAAGCACCCTGCTTCGCTGTTTGAATTATTTAGAGAAAAAAGACAGCGGGCAAATCCTCATTGAAGGAACTGAAATCCAACCGGGTACCCATGATATTAATAAAATCCGCGAGAAAGTCGGAATGGTTTTTCAGCATTTCTACCTCTTCCCGCATATGACCGTGCTTGAAAATGTCATTGAAGCACCGACTCACGTCAAAAAGGTCCCTAAGGCCCAGGCAATCGAGGAAGGTAGAGCATTGCTTGCCAAAGTCGGCTTATCAGATAAAGCGGATGTCTATCCAAGCAAGCTCTCAGGTGGGCAAAAACAGCGTGTCGCCATAGCCCGTGCCCTTGCCATGAAGCCTGATATCCTACTCTTTGATGAGCCTACCTCGGCTCTGGATCCCGAACTTGTCGGGGAAGTTCTTGCCACGATGAAGGAACTTGCCTTGGAAGGGATGACAATGGTAGTCGTTACACATGAAATGAGCTTTGCACGTGAAGTAGGAGATTGGATTGTCTTCATGCATAATGGGAGGGTTGTCGAAAGCGGCCCGCCAAAAGAATTCTTCACCAATCCAAAAGAAGAGCGGACAAAAGAATTTTTGCAAACGACAGTCTTTTGATTTCCATCCTAAAATCTGTCTATTAGCGAGAATAATTCGTCCTAGAGCCAGCCTAAATCACCAAAATAAGCAATACAGGCGTGACTTCCTGTATTGCTTATTTTGGGTTCCCTATATTACATGTTCAAAGTTTCTGGGATATTTTTGCTCTGATTGTACAAACTAAATACTTGATGAATTGTTTCAGATAAACCCTGATTCCGGCTCGAACATGGAAAAATATCTGTATTTATGGTATATATACAGGTAAAATTAAAAGAAGTATATAAATGAAAGAGGTCGAATTCAGTTGGAAAATAACTCTTCGAATTTTATTAAAAATATTATAAAAGATGATCTAGAGTCCGGAAAACATGATCATGTCATCACCCGCTTCCCTCCTGAGCCGAACGGATATTTACATATCGGGCACGCCAAATCAATCATTTTGAATTTTGGGGTGGCTGATGATTTCAATGGGAAAACTAACCTTCGTTTCGATGATACGAATCCATTGAAAGAGGATATTGAGTTTGTCAACTCCATTAAGGAAGATGTAAAATGGCTCGGTTACGACTGGGATAACCTTTTCTTCGCTTCCGACTATTTTGATGAAATGTATAAAAGAGCTGTGCTGCTCATCAATAAAGGACTGGCATATGTGGACGACCTTAATGCCGACCAAATCCGTGAATATCGCGGAACGCTGACTGAGCCGGGAAAAGATAGCCCCTACCGCAATAGAACTGTGGAGGAAAATCTTGAACTATTTGAAAAGATGCGCAGCGGTGAATTCGAAAACGGTGCAAAAGTATTGCGTGCCAAAATCGATATGAGCTCGCCTAACATCAATTTGCGTGATCCCGTCATATACCGTATCTCCCATACTGAACACCATAATACCGGCAACAAATGGTGCATCTACCCAATGTATGCCTTTGCCCACCCAATTGAAGATGCCATCGAGGGAGTCACACACTCCATTTGTACGCTAGAGTTCGAAGATCAACGCCCTCTTTATGACTGGATCGTTGAAAATTGTGAAATGGAAAGCAAGCCAAAACAATATGAATTTGGCCGTCTTAACCTGACCAATACAGTAATGAGCAAGCGAAAACTGAAGCAGCTTGTCGATGAGGGCTTCGTGGACGGCTGGGACGACCCACGGATGCCTACCGTTTCAGGCTTGCGGAGACGCGGGTATACACCCGAAGCAATTCGTGCATTCTGCCAAGAGATTGGTGTCGCAAAAACAAGCGGTGTCGTAGACTCTCAAATGCTTGATCATTTCGTGCGGGAAGACTTAAAGCTGAAGGCTCCACGGACTATGGCTATCCTAAATCCGCTTAAAGTGGTCATCACCAACTATCCGGAAGGCGAGGTAGAATGGCTGGATGCTGAGGTCAATCCGGAAGTTCCTGAAATGGGCACACGGCAAATCCCGTTTTCACGTGAAATATATATCGAACAGGACGATTTCATGGAAAACCCGCCGAAAAAGTATTTCCGACTTTTCCCGGGCAATGAAGTCCGTTTGAAACATGCTTATTTCATTAAATGTGAAGAAGTGATAAAAGACGAAGCCGGTAACGTAATTGAACTTCGCTGCACATACGACATTGAAACCAAAAGCGGATCGGGCTTCACTGGCCGTAAAGTAAAAGGGACATTGCACTGGGTCGAAGCTTCACAAGCCGTTTCAGCAGAATTCCGCAACTACCAGCCTTTAATCTTGGATAAGGAAAATGATGAAGAGGAAGAAAAATCATTCCTGGACCGGGTAAACCCTGATTCTGTAGAAATTTTACAAGGATTTGTTGAGCCGAACATGAAAGATGTTAAGCCTCAGGATAAATTCCAATTCTTCAGGCATGGCTATTATAATGTTGATTCAAAACTCACTGCGGCCGATCACTTGGTCTTCAACCAAATCGTTGGGTTGAAAAGTTCATTCAAGTTATAGAATCACAGAAAAGAACCAGATTCCTAGCGGGATCTGGTTCTTTTTCATTCTCTGCACCCTTATATCATTTTTTCTCGTAAAGTTTGATCCCTTGCTTGGAAAGGGCCTGTTTAAGAGTACTATGTGTCGAAACCAGACTAAAATCAAGACCTAACTGAATCGATGTCCGGGCCACTTCAGGACGAATCCCGGAAATGGTCGATTGAATGCCTAACAGGTTCAGGGTACTTATCAATTGATAGATCTGTTGGGCAACCATCGTATCTAAAAAGGAGACTCCCGATAAATCGATGAATAAGTGAGTGACATTTTTGCTAATGCATTTGCTTGGAGTCTCATTCAAAATTTCCTTTGCCCGATAGGTATCGATTTCACCGATTAACGGCAATACCGCAATGGCATCAACAATGGGAATGAAAGGTGCGCCCAGTTCATTAATCAGCTCTTGTTGAGCTAGTAAACGTTCTTTTGTCAAAAGGTAATACTGCTCTGTGAACTCACGGTTCAACTGGTCGAATGCACGATTAATGAGCCGGCTCCACCGGATGATTGTATCCTTCGTTATCCCCGTATCATTTAGCATATAATCAGTGATAAAGGCCCAATATGTTTCACGAACCTTATTAAGCGCTTCCAACACTTCGTAAATGGGGGTGTCCGATTCAACCCTGCTCTTCGCAACAAGTGTGGCCCACTGCTCCATCGTTTCGATAAAAGCAGTTTTATCTTCAAGTAAAGCACTTGTCACTGTCTTGATGGTCAATGTATTCTGTTCTCTAAGTAGCTTTTCGATTTCCTCATTGGAGTCCATTGAATAGATGGACCCAGACTGCTTTTCCCTTAAAGCCAGCCAGTTTTCAGTAATCTTGGATGAATTATCAAGGATATATCGATATAAATTTTCATCTATTTTATCCATTTGCGTTCCCCTATCTCACTAGTTATTTCATTTTAAAAAGTAATAATAAGTCTCCATATCCCTCTCTCTCCATTTCATTTCTAGGAATGAATCGAAGGGCTGCAGAGTTTATGCAATATCTCGTGCCTTTAGGACTTGGACCATCAGGAAAAACATGTCCAAGGTGTGAATCGGCGTCCCTGCTGCGCACCTCGGTCCGGGTCATTCGGTGGCTGAGATCCATTTTTTCATTGACACTTGCGGACATGACGGGCTTGGTGAAGCTTGGCCACCCACAACCGCTATCATACTTATCCCGAGAACTGAATAGAGGCTCCCCAGAAACGACATCCACATAAATGCCTTCTTCAAAGTGATCCCAATAAGCATTATCGAAAGGCGGCTCCGTGCCATTTTCCTGGGTGACATGAAACTGACTCTCCGTTAAGGTCTTTCTAAGATGTGCATTATCCTTAGGCCAATTTTCTTTAATGAAAGCATCCCGGCCTGAACCTTTACGATACAATGCATAGCGAAACTGATTTTTCCGATAGAATTCTTGATGATATTCCTCAGCCTCGTAAAATTTCCCCGAGGGTAGAATACCCGTAACGATAGGTTTCTTAAACCGTCCGCTCATCATTAAATTTTCCTTCGATTGTTCCGCTTCCCTTTTCTGACGTTCATTAAGATAGAAAATGGCTGCCCTGTATTGCTTTCCCCTATCCGAGAACTGTCCTTCGTCATCCGTAGGATCGACTTGGCGCCAGAATATCTCCAATAACGTTTTATAGGAAATGATTGATGGATCGAATACCACTTGAACGGCTTCAACATGATCAGTCGAACCGGTAATCACTTGTTTATAACTAGGCGCGGCAAATTTACCGCCTGTATAACCTGATGTTACTGAAATAATACCATCCATTTCATCAAAGGGAGCAACCATGCACCAAAAGCAGCCTCCTGCAAAGATAGCCTTTTCATTTCCAGCCATCGCCATCCTAAAACTCCCCTTTCACGCCTGTCATTTTATGTATTATATACCAGCAAGCCAAACGCCTTCAAATTCAAAAATCGTTTTCTATTTTTGCTGTACAAATATAAAAGAGGCACTTAGGAGTAAACCCAAGTGCCCTTTTGTGTTAGATCCGTTAATTAAAGTATCACACTTACAATGATCGCTGATAGGATGCTGACAAGAGTCGCACCGTATAGCAACTTCAAGCCGAAACGAGCCACAACATTCCCCTGTTTTTCATGAAGTCCTTTGACTGCACCGGCAATGATTCCAATAGATGAAAAATTCGCGAATGAAACCAAGAAAACCGAAACGATTCCTACCGTCCTTTCGCTCAAGGCTGCTGATGCGTCCCCTAAGCTCAGCATGGCAACAAATTCATTAGTTACTAGCTTTGTCGCCATGATTCCGCCTGCAGTCACAGTTTCTGAAATCGGTATCCCCATGATAAAGGCAAATGGGGCAAAAATATACCCCAAGATGTCTTGGAAACTGATGCCGATGATCATATCGAATAAGCTGTTGATTCCTGCAATTAGTGCAACGAAACCAATTAACATCGCGGCTACAGTGATAGCAACCTTAAATCCATCCATGATATATTCCCCAAGCATTTCGAAGAACGACTGCTTCTCTGCCCCTACTTCAACAGGGAGAATATCCTCTTCATCCGTTACCGTATAAGGGTTAATAATGGATGCAATGATAAATCCACCAAACATGTTAATAACAATAGCCGTCACAACATACTTTGGTTCAATCATGGTCATATAAGCACCGACAATCGACATCGATACGGTTGACATGGCTGACGCACAAAGCGTATACATACGTGATGGCGGAATGGAACCAAGTTGCTTCTTCAAGGTTATGAAAACCTCGGATTGGCCGACAATTGCTGATGCGACCGCATTGTAAGATTCCAATTTCCCCATTCCATTAACCTTACTCAGCAGGAATCCTATCCACTTCATGACGAACGGAAGGATTTTGAAATGCTGTAATATCCCGATTAATGCCGAGATGAATACGATAGGAAGAAGGACATTTAAAAAGAAGGGCGATGCTCCTTCGTTTACAATCCCACCAAATACAAATGTAATCCCTTCATTTGCCCATTCTAATAGTTTTCCAAAACCATCGGCAATCGAATTGATGATCACTAAACCAAACTTCGTATTTAATAATAGATAAGTTAAAATAAGCTGCAGGATCACCATGAGGATGATCGGTTTAATTTTAACTTTCTTCCGGTCACTACTCGCTAATAAAGCTAGTCCAAAAACAATGAGCAGTCCTAAAATTGCTATCAGAAATTTCATATTCTGCCTCCACTAAGGTGAATTTAATGATCGTGCATTAAGAATAGGGTACCCTCAAAAAATTTATGCAAACGTTTTCTCTTTTATCCAAAATACTTGTACGTACCTCTCTAGAAGTCTATATTAAACTAATATTTTTTTAAGTGCAATTATTATTTCCCTTTTTAAAATAACAATTAGTGACAATAATGGGTTAATAAATTAAAAAAGAAGGCTCCCCTTCGAAAGGAACCTTCTCTTTCCTCAAATATTATTGACTTTTATAGGCTGCTTTTTTTCTGGATATCACCGATGTGACTAATCCAAAGCCTCCAATGACAAAGATGATGGTGGATGCAGCCAAGCCGCCTGACCCTTGATAAAAGTCGATAAATTCCCCTGCAAAAGAGTCTCTGCCTTGGAAACCGCCACCGCTTGGCATCTCTCCTTGCATTCCAGAACCATTAGGCCGCCTTGGGGAGTTGTCCCCATATTGCCCTGTGTATCAATAGATGCCGTTTCCGCAGTTGAATCATCGGTCGCCGCACTGCTATTAGCCGGTTTTTCATTATCATCCGATTCTGTAGTGTTGTGGTCGGCAGGCTGACCCATCATCGCCTGTCGATTCACGGGTTCATTGCCGCTGCATCCACATACATCATGATCCCAATGACTGCGTGAGCCATTAAAAGGACCGAGGCCAATATTCCAAAAGTGTAACCTACCAAGTCTTTTCATCATTGATTCTCCTCCGAAAAAATAAGTGTATTTATAAGATGATTATCTAAAAAGACCCTTACTTTTTCGTATTGGAAGGCATCTAAAGGCCGATTAATTTTTCCTTTGACTTCTCGGAAAAGTGATTTCAAAACGGGTGCGTTCATTCTGTTCACTTGTAACCTTGATGTTCCCTTGATGTGTGTTTACAATCCATTGGGCTATGGATAAACCTAAACCGGAGCCTTCATTTGCTGAACGGGATTGCTCAACTTGATAAAAACGGTTAAAAATCAAGGGGAGATCTTCCTGCGGAATGCCTTTTCCATTATCCTCTACAGTAAGAATGATGGATGAAGCATTCTTGATGCAGGATAGGGAAATCTCCCCGCCTTCTTCGGTAAATTTCATGGCATTATCAACCAAAATCACCAATAGCTGATGAATTCTCTCTTTATCCCCATGAAACACCACCTGTTCGGGAGCATGGCTATTGATTGATTTCTCTTGAAAAGAAGCTATATCCGTATACTGTTCCACGATATCCAAAAGTAAGTCATCAAGGAAAAAGTTCGATTTCTTAACCTCCATTTGATTCGAATCTGTTCTGGTCAAGGTTAAAAGTCCGTTAACAAGCTTATTCAATCGCCGGACTTCTTTCGAAATGATGGATATATCAACGGCCTTTTCCTCGATTGTCGCGTTCGGTGATTGAAATAGCAAATCAGCCCGCGATTGAATGACAGCAAGCGGCGTTCGAATTTCATGCGAAGCATCCGAGACAAACTGCTGCTGCTGATCCCAGGATTTCTTGACCGGAATCAGGGCCCGTCCTGCCAGGAGATAGCCAGCGCCTACCGCCACTAGACTTCCAATTCCCCCACCAACAAACAATATGAGCAGCAATCGATTGAGCATTTCTTTTTCTGTATCCACATTCCTGATGAATTGTACCGTCATCTCTCCATACTCTGTATCGACCTTGGTGGAAAGTGCGCGATGCGTCTGCCCATTTACAGATATTTCTTCAATCTCATCAAATCTTTTAGGGTAAAATTCCGATTCATTAACCTTAATAAAATTGTCTACACTCAGTCTTGGCTCAATGATCGTCTCATCCGGTCCCCAAACGATGATGCTTGGCCCAGGTCCTAAAAGAAACTCACCTTGCGGACGTCCGCCTCGCATGCCGCCATTATTGAAATCCCTGTAATCCTGTTTAAGTGAATCATTGACATCCTTATAGATTTGATTTTCCGTATAGAAATAAATCGTTCTGCTTAAAATGGCTATTAAAACAATAAAGACGATAGAATTCAATAATGTTAGTTGAAGTCGTGTTTTTTGGAACATAATGATCCCCTTATGGTTGTTTTAGCATATAACCAATACCCCGAACGGTTTGAATATCTTTATGGTAATTGAAAGGTTCCAGTTTTTTTCTAAGGTGATGGATGAACACTTCAACAATGGCAATCGTCGTATCTGAATCGAATCCCCAAATGCGGTCGAAAATCTGCTCACGCGTCAGTATTTTCCCATTATTTCGAATTAGGTATTCCAGTAATTCAAACTGTTTCAAGGTCATCTTAATGACCTTTCCATCAACCAAAATATCCTTTTCTTTTTCCAACAGTTCAATATTGCGGTATTTCACATGCTGCTCAAGCGATATAATGCCACTCCTTCGAAGCAGGGCACGAATCCTGGCCTTAAGTTCCGGTGCCTGAAACGGCTTGACTAAATAATCATCGCCACCCATTTCCAATCCCCTGACACGATCCTCAAGTGCATCTTTTGCCGTCAAAAACAAGACACTTGTATCTATCTTTGCTTCCCTGATTTTCCGTACGATTTCAAATCCATCGATTCCCGGAAGCATTACATCCAAAATGATGATATCGTATATACTTTGCTGAGCCATGAATAACCCATCTTCCCCATTATCCGCTGTATCCACTTCATATTCATCCGTCAAAATTTGTCGGATCGATTCTAATAATGAAACATTATCTTCTACCACCAAAACCTTCATGCAGGGTACCTCCCAACCGCCTCAATTGTGATATATATGTTGATTTTATCCTTTTTCATATGCAAAAGAAAGCGGGCTTTTAATCGCCTGCTTTCTTCAAATTGAATGTTTATTCGTGACGCAGTGCCTGGATTGGATTTAACTTGGATGCCTTATTGGCAGGAAATACGCCAAACATTATCCCGATTAAAATGGAGAATAAGAAGGCAAAAAGTGTTACCGACCATGAATAACTGATCGTTAAACTTGAAAAAACTGAAATCAATTTTGCGATTCCCAATCCAATTCCAACTCCCAATAGTCCCCCTAAGCAGCTCAGGACTACCGCTTCAATTAAAAACTGAAGAAGAATCGATTTCCGATTTGCCCCAATTGCTTTTCTAATCCCGATTTCCTTCGTTCTCTCTGAAACGGAAACCAACATGATATTCATGATTCCAATTCCGCCCACCAGTAACGAAATACTGGCAATACCGCCAAGCATGAGTGTGAACGTATCCGACACAGAGCTCATTGTATCCATTAAATCTTCTTGATTGGACACCGAATAATTATCACTCTGTTCTGGGAATGATGTGGTCATCGCACCTTGTACCTGGTACATCGCCCTATCTATGATATTCTCGTTCTCCGCTTTTAAATATACGGTTCCGATTGTCGTGCTGCCTGTAGCTCGTTCGGCAGTAGTGATCGGGGCAATGATTACATCATCCCCGCTCGATCCCATTGAGGTGCCTACCGGTTTCAGCACACCGATCACGCGATAGGAAACACCGCCGATAAGCACGTTCTGGTCCACAGCTTTTTGATTTTCAAAAAGCGTGTTGGCTGTATCAGACCCCAGGACAACGACCTTGGAGCGTAATTCCGTTTCCATATCCGTCAAAAACCGGCCTTGACTGAGCTCCAGATCCCTAACTGATAAGTAGGATGAAGTTGCACCGGTCATTGAAACCTGTGCCGTAGCTTCTCCGTTTTTTGCATAAACGCGTCCGGTGACCACAGGCGCCACTTCCGATATCCCGTTCAGCTCTTTAAACTGTTCAATTGTATCATCCGTCAGCTCCACGGAGTCGGTATCCGTGACACTTACCGTTATCAGGTTTGTTCCCAGGCTATTGATCTCATCCTGAACGGACTGTGAGGAACCCTGCCCGATCGAAACCAGAACGATTACGGAGGCAACTCCAATTATGATCCCAAGCATGGTTAAAAATGCTCTGACTTTATTGGTTTTGATACTGCGTATAGCCATCTTCATTGATTCGCTCAGATTCAATCCAATCACCTCCGTTTTCAAATAGCTGACCATCCTGTATCCGGACGACACGAGTCGCTTCTTTTGCCACTTCCAAGTCATGGGTTATAAGAATGATTGTTTGTCCCTTTTCGTTCAATTCTTTCAGCATCTGCAGCACTTCTTTACTCGTTTTACTATCCAGGGCCCCCGTCGGCTCATCCGCCAATAAAACGGGAGGATTACCGGCAAGTGCCCTTGCAATCGCAACTCTTTGCTGCTGTCCGCCCGACAGTTGGGTCGGCAGATGATTCTTCCGGTCACTCAGGCCTACCATATCAAGGCATGCATTGGCCACTTCTCTTCTTTCCTTCACGCTTGCCCCTCTATAAACCAGGGGAAGTTCGACATTCTCCAACGCTGTCAGTTTTGCCAACAGGTTAAAATTTTGAAAGATAAATCCTATTTTAATATTACGAATGGCAGCTAACTCATTATCCTTCATCTTTTCCACTTCTTTTCCATCAAGAAGATATTCACCTATGTCAGGCTTGTCAAGGCAGCCAATCATATTCATGAACGTCGATTTCCCTGACCCAGAAGGACCAATGATCGAAATGAAATCGCCTTTATCGATTGTAAGACAGACATCTTGAAGTGCCTTAACCGTTTCGCCGCCCAATTCATATGATTTAGACATGTTCTTAATTTTTATGATGGGTTTCGCCATTTCACTGACCTCCCTTGCCGCTTGGCATTCCGCCACCGTTTGGCATCCCGCCGCTCGGCATTCCGCTTCCGCCCTGCATTCGTATTTCGCCTCCTTGGCCTCCCCTCATTCCATCGCAGCCACTTCCAGTCGAGCTTTCATTGATGGTAATTGGCAAAGAAACAGACTGGCCCTCTTCAAGACCCGAAGTTATTTCAATATACCTATCATTGCTGATCCCAGTCTCAACCGCTGTCTTTGTACTAGCAGTTCCTTCAGTTGTACCGGATTGTTGTATATTTACATATTTCTCTTCACCGTCCATTTGGACTGCTTCAATCGGAACATATAAAGCATCTTTTACACTATTCGTCAAAATGCTCACTTCAGTCGACATCCCAATTTTTATATCGCCGGGTTTGTCAATTTTGATAGTGACATCGAACGAAGAAACTCCATTCTCATATGTACCTTCCTTTGCTACACTGGTCACTTCCCCCGTAAACGTTTTATCTTCAAAAGCACTGGCTTTAATTTCAACTGTTTGTCCTTTTTTAACACTTGGAACATCCAATTCATCAACACTGATCGTGGTTTTCAATTTTTTATAATCCGTAACATGTGCCAACACTTCACTGCTTGATACACGATCCCCTTCTTCTACATCCATTGTTGTAACCGTACCATCGAATGGGGCCGTTATCGGGTCACTTCCATCCGTGAAGGTAATAAGTTCATCACCTTTCTCAACCAATTCATTCTTCTTTACAAGGACTTCATCCGCTTCACCCGTTCCAGAGGAAGTGATGTCCTTACTATTGATAGCGGCGACCGATCCGGAACCGCTTATTTGAACTTCAAGATCTCCCTTTTCAACTGTAGCGGTCACCGACTTTGCAATGACAGGCTCAGCATTGTCCTTCATGAAAAACCAAGCGCATCCCCCAATCGCCAGCACTAAAACCGTACATATCATTATCATCTTTTTCATCACTTTTCTCCTTTCAGATTTCCTTCGTTGAAACCAGTATCGTGAAAGAAGCTTAACTTTTCCTTAATGGTCAAGTGTTTGATTCCCATGATCTTTCGTTTATACGGCACACTTCCTTTCTTGTACGAAAAAATTAAAACGATGTCGAACGAAAAAAGATTTAATTTCAGTATTTAAATTTACAATATATTCTGAAAAATATATACTGATACTGTTATCAAAAATTGGTAATGAAATCCAAATCTTTAATGATGAAGGGGGAACCAACTTGGCATCAAACGATTCAATCGCTAAGGAAACCGAGGTAAGCGCTTCCACAGACTACACCAAGATTGTCCAATCACAATCTTTTCAAGAACTCTTAAGGAAAAAACGCAATTTCATCGTCCCGCTAACCATCTTTTTCATGGTCTTTTATTTCACCTTACCCATACTAACTTCCTATTCTAAAGTTCTTAACTCAATTGCTTTCGGGACAATCAGCTGGGCCTGGATTTTTGCCTTTGCTCAATTTATCATGACCTGGACATTATGCATCCTCTATTCAAAAAAAGCTGCGACATTTGACCGATTAGTGGAAAAAATCGTTAAAGAAGCGAAAGGATAAAAGGTGAATTCATAATGAATATACTTGCTTTTATATTATTCCTAATCATTGTCGGGCTAACATTGGTCATTACCTATTTTGCCTCACGGCGCACCAAAACGACCGCGGACTTTTATACGGCGGACAGCAGCCTTACCGGCTGGCAGAATGGCTGGGCCATTGCGGGAGATTATATGTCAGCTGCCTCATTTTTGGGGATAGCCGGTATGGTCGCACTCTCTGGATTTGATGGTTTTTTCTATAGCATAGGTTTTCTGGTTGCGTATCTGGTCGTTCTTTATATCGTGGCCGAACCGCTCCGTAACCTTGGCAAGTATACATTGGCAGACATGATCGCTGCCCGTTTCAATGAAAAGAAAGTACGCGGGGTCGCTGCCCTTAACACCATTTCCATTTCAACCTTTTATATGATCGCCCAATTAGTCGGTGCAGGTGCCCTTATAAAACTCTTACTTGGAATTGATTATCTTTACTCCGTCATCATTGTAGGCATTTTAATGACCGTCTACGTCGTATTTGGCGGTATGACGGCCACCAGTTGGGTCCAAATCGTTAAAGCCGTTTTATTGATGGCAGGTACATTCATCATCTCCATCATCGTGTTGGCGAAATTCGACTTTAGCGTGATCGAGATGTTCAAGCAGATGAAAACAGTCACTCCTTTGGGCGGGGATTTCCTCAACCCCGGTAACAAATTCAAGGATCCTTTGGATACTTTATCCCTTAATTTAGCGCTTGTACTCGGTACAGCTGGACTTCCTCACATTCTCATCCGTTTCTTTACGGTGAAAGACGCCATCACAGCCCGAAAGTCCGTAGTATATGCCACTTGGATCATTGGCATCTTTTATATAATGACCATTTTCCTGGGATTTGGAGCGGCAGCTTTTGTTGGATACGACAAAATCATAGGCGCGAATGCGGCCGGGAATATGGCTGCTCCGCTGCTTGCCGAAGCCATTGGGGGTGACTTCCTGTTCGCCTTTGTCTCTGCAGTTGCTTTCGCTACCATTTTAGCGGTTGTAGCAGGCCTTGTTCTATCGGCAGCATCTGCTTTTGCCCATGACTTCTATGGACACATCATCCGAAAGGGCAAAGCCACTGACAAGGAACAAGTCGTTGCTGCTCGTTGGGCATCGATCGGAGTATCCATCCTCTCCATCATCCTTGCCTTATTTGCCCAAAACATGAATGTCGCCTTCCTTGTTTCACTTGCCTTTGCCGTCGCTGCCAGTGCCAATCTGCCCATCATTGTCTTCACGGTATTCTGGAAACGTTTTAACACAGCTGGGGCTGTCACGGGCATGATAGTTGGACTGGTCAGCTCTTTATTGCTTGTGTTCCTAAGTCCCAATGTCTGGTCACCGGTGGAGGGAACGGCAATATTCGTTGGGGAGCCATTATTCCCGCTTGCCAATCCAGGCATCATCTCCATCCCGATTGGTTTTATCGCAGCCATCGCCGGAACACTTCTATCAAGCAAGAAAGCTGATGCAAAAAAATTCGACGAAATTTTGGTTACAGCCAACACTGGGATGAAGGATCCCATATAAGCTAGGTTACTTATTATTTTAAAATATCAAAAGAGAAAGGAGATCAGGGTCGGGCCTGCTCTCCTTTCTCTTTATTTAGAAACGTATATATCAGGAAGGTTTTAAAATAATCCATCTAACTTCTCAATCTTAACTTCCTTCTATTGTACTTAGTTACTAACTGGTTCATGACTTCTGCAAAGATCAGCCCCATCGCAATGGCTCCAGCCAGCATGAAGACTTTGGCGGCCAACTGAACGGCGACATAAAAATCATTTCCGACAAAATGCTTCATCGCATCATACGACAAACCTCCAGGCACGAGGGGGATGATTCCCGATACATTGAAAATTGTGATCGGCGTTTTATACCTTTTAGCAAAATACTGGCTGATAACCGCAACGATAAATGCAGCCGCTAATGTTGCAATGATGCTGTTTATCTCATTTTCAACCAGAAAAAAGTATAAGATCCACCCTAACATTCCTACGAAACCACATTGTAACAATGAATTTTTTGGTACATTGAAGATGACTCCAAAGGCAGCTGAGGCAATGAAACTTGTAATAAGCTGTGCAATCATCATTCTTCCTCCCCTAAAATCATAAGAAAACAAACGCAGCCGATATTCCTGCCCCAATGGCTAAAGCAGTCAAACCTGCATCAGCACCCTTGGATAGGCCCGAAACCAAATGTCCTGCAATTAAATCCCTGGCTGCATTCGTAATTAACAGCCCCGGCACAAGCGGCATCACCGCTCCAATGATTATCGTGTCCAAATGACTTCCGACTCCAATCTGGACAAAGAGCATAGCTGCTAAACCTACGACTAAAGAGGCAATGAATTCAGCAAAAAAACGAACTTCCAGTAACCAGTGCAAATAAAGCAGGCATGAGAATCCCATTCCTCCAGCTATACAGGACCAGATGAAATCATTCCACTGGCCTTGGAACATGATTAAAAAGCAGCCGCTCGCTATAAATGCAGCTAAGACCTGTACCCACATGGGATACCCCATCCCGGCCTTTTCGATTTGTTTTAACTGTAAATAAGCTTCCTCCAGTGTCATTTCCTTGCTGGAAATGCTTCGGGATATACTGTTGACCAGCGTCACCTTATGTAAATCTGTCGATCGTTGGGAAACTCGAATTAATTTTGAAGCTGGGTGCATACCATCCAGCGAAAAAATGATTCCTGTAGGGGTCGAAAAACTATGTGAGTCACCGCATCCAAACGCTGCAGCGATTCTTACCATCGTATCTTCCACCCGCGAAGTTTCCGCTCCGTTCTGAAGCATGATTTTTCCCGCAAGTAAACATACATCTATAATTTCATTGTATGGTAAACGATCATCCATTTTATCCTCTCCATCACTTCCTGCATGAGTTTCCCTCAATAATAGATAACGAACATACCAAGTTAAATCCACCTCATAATAGCCCAATTCCCGTGAAAAGGATATAAAAATATTACCTACTTAATTTATCAATTCCATTAACCGGCACTACTGACTTCTTTAGTACAGTATTCCCTTTATTTCTTGCCGAAACCGTTTAGTTAACAGAAAAATTTGATTTATAACCATGAATAAAAGGAATGCGGGCACGAACCCTGCATCCCCTTTTTCCCATCCTGTACGACTATACGCCCTTTTGAATGAAGCAATCCACGGTTTCATTAAACAAATCGCTTTCTTCCATAAATGGACAATGGCAACTATCTTCAAAGATTACTAGTTTGGAATTTGGAATGTTTTCATGCAAATGTTCCCCTGCTGCAACAGGAATGACTTTTTCATGCCTTCCAAAACAGAGAAGTGTCGGAATATTGATTTTTGGCAAAAATTCACGATAGTCCACAATCGATTGGTCAAATAGAATGCAACTGGCAATGGATTCCGGCATCTTGGTCACTTCCCCAAGCATCCAACTTGCATCCTCTGCAGATAATTCATTGTTGAACATGGAAGCAAGGAAGCTTTGTAAAAATGGGGAACGATTCATTTGAATTTCAGTCATGAAGGCAATCAACGTGTCCATATCAAAAGCACCGATATTAAAATCGGGCCACTTAAAATCAGAGGCCAATTCGTCCACAATCACGGTTGAATGTATATTTCCTTCACCGAATTGCTTAAGATAGTCCCAGACGACAAATGCCCCCATGGACCAGCCTACAAGTATGACATCCTTTAATCCCATTTTACCTATGAATGCATGAAGATCTTTTGCATAAACGGAGACCGTATTTCCGTAATGTACATGATTTGACTGGCCATGACTTCTTAAATCAAGTAAGATCGTTCTATATTTTTCTGAAAAGTATGGAAGCTGCCTTTTAAAGAACCGGCTGCTCATCCACACACCATGGATAAAAATAACCGGTCTTCCCTGGCCCTTTTCTTCATAAAACAACCGAACTCCCTCTTCCACCTCAATAAATGCCATTCTATCCCTCCTTCACTATTTTTTCACAACCCATTCCCTATTATTATTTATTGCATTTCTCCTTTTAACATTCCTTCCTATAAAAAAATATTGTCAAACCTGATTTTAGAGTTGATAATGAAGTATATTTTTATTGATATCTTCATCCTGAAAGGACGGAAATTTAATGAAGAGCTTTATCAAAAACTATCGATCCTCTTTAATATTACTCACTGCCATTATTATCGGTGGGATAGCTGGCGTGGTTTTCGGGGAAAAAACCTCGGTCATACAGCCGCTAGGGGACTTATTCTTAAATCTGATGTTCACGATCATCGTGCCATTGGTATTTTTCAGCATTGCTTCAGCGATTGCCAATATGAGCGGAATGAAGCGTCTTGGCAAAATCATGGGCAGTATTGTAATCGTTTTCCTGACAACTGCCGCTTTGGCTGCGGTCATTGGATTTATTGGGACAACCATCGTCAATCCCTTGGAAGGCACAGATACGACAGCCATTAAAGAACTGATGGAAAACAGTTCCACTGAAGAGCCGATCGAAGAAGTTTCTTTCTTCAGTCAACTGGTCAACACAGTAACTGTGTCCGATTTTCCAGAACTGTTCTCCAGAAGCAATATGCTTCAGCTTATCGTTTTCTCAGTATTAATCGGACTTTCCACTGCACTGGTCAGTGAGAAAGCAAGACCGATTACCGAGTTTTTGACAGCGGGTACAGCTGTCATGATGAAAGTAGTCAAAATCGTCATGTACTATGCTCCAATTGGGCTTGGTGCTTATTTTGCGGCGATAATCGGGCAGCTTGGGCCGCAGATTTTAGAAGGCTATGCCCGCACTTTCATTCTTTATCTATTCTTGGCCTTGATTTATTATTTCGGCTTCTTCACTTTGTATGCCTTTATCGCAGGAGGGAAAGATGGAGTTAAACTATTTTGGAAAAATGCCCTTGCACCATCCATTACAGCCATTGCAACTTGTTCTAGTGCCGCATCCATTCCAGTCAACCTGGAATCAGTCAAGAAAATGGGCGTGCCTAAGGATATAGCGGAGACTGTCATCCCACTCGGAGCCAACACTCATAAAGATGGTTCGGTATTCGGCGGGGTATTGAAAATCGTTTTCCTATTCAGCTTATTTGGAAAGGATATGACAAGCATATCAAGTATTTTAAGTATACTTGCTGTTGCCTTTTTGGTTGGAGCCGTTATGGGTGCCATTCCTGGGGGCGGCATGATTGGGGAAATGCTGATTCTTAGTGTATTCGGCTTCCCTGTTGAAGTCCTGCCGATCATTGCCGTTATATCCACGATCATCGATGCTCCTGCTACACTGCTTAACTCAACAGGAAACACCGTTTGTGCCATGCTTGTCACAAGGCTTGTTGAGGGGAAAAACTGGTTAAAACAAGCATTCGTTAAGGAAGCTGTATGATTCTTATAACTAAACTGACTCCTGGTTAATCGGGAGTCAGTTTTTTTCATTTTGACGACTTTCTTTCAAACAGTACTTTAATTGACAAGGGGTTCCTTGCCCTTACATAGAATTAAAGATTGAAGGAGGGATTTGAATGTTAATGAAATGCTTACCTGCCGCAATCCTTATCACGGGACTATTATATATTTTTTTTATACCGGAAGAGCCTTTAATCATTAAAATCATGTTCAAGGTCATCCCCATGTTATTGATTTTGCTCTACGCCTGCACAAATGTGGGAAAACGGGATCGTTACCAATCCTTCATACTTCTTGGTTTATTCTTTTGCATGCTTGGAGATGGTTTGTTAATCTGGTTCGTCATCGGGCTTTGTGCCTTCTTGATCGGCCACCTTTTCTATATTTCGGCATTCTTTAGACTGTGGACCTTTTCATGGCTTCGATTTGCGACGATTCTTCCGATTAGCATTTACTCCACTTGGATTGGCCGTGAAATTGTACGTTCTTTAATTGAAAAAGGTGAACATGACCTCATCATCCCTGTAATCTGTTATGTAACGGTCATCTCCCTCATGGGCTGGGCGGCATTCATGACCGGAAATGCGGCTGCAATCATCGGCGGGGTCCTGTTTGTGATATCCGACTCCATTTTATCTTGGAACAAATTTATCGATGATGTTGCCTATTCTGTTCCACTGATCATGCTTACCTACTATGCAGCCCAGTTTTGCATCGCTAGCAGCATTCGCAGGAAACCATCTTTCCATTTATCGAAAGGTTTGAAAAGTGAACGGCCAAACCTTTGAATTCCGAATATCCGTTCGTTTCACATGAAACAATTTTTCAAAAAAAGGCATCCTCAGCTCTAATGGAACTGTGGACGCCCTTTTTCAACCTGAAATTTTCTTAACGAAGACTACTTTTAAATAATCGCCTTCCTTATATTCCCTGCTTGTTTTAAAATCAGCAGGTAATGAGAATTGTTCCATGATCTCATATTTTCCATTCATTTCCTTGAAAGCAACATCAATGAAGCTCTTGAATTTTTTCATGTCAAACGTACTGCAATTAGTTGAGGCGATAATGACCCCATTATCTTCCGTAATGGAAATGGTATCCTTCAATAGATTTGTATAGTCTTTCCCGGCACTGAAAGTGAACTTCTTCGATTTGGCAAAGCTGGGCGGATCGAGGATGACCATTTCAAATTTCAAGGCCTTCTTCACTGCATATTTAAAATAATTAAAAACATCCATCACAACGATATTGTGAGCTTCGGGGTCTATTCCATTCACACTGAACTGCTCGATCGTCTTTGGTAAACTGCGATTCGCCAGGTCGACACTAGTTGTTTTAACCGCACCGCCTAAAGCGGCAAACACGGAGAATGCCCCAGTATAGGAGAACATATTCAACACAGTTTTCCCTTTTGCGTATTCATCCCGGATTTTCCTTCTGACATCGCGTTGATCAAGGAAAACACCGACCATTGCCCCATCATTCAGATAAACAGCGAAATGGACTCCATTCTCCTTTACAAGAAGCGGAAATGCAGGCTGTTCACCCATGACAAAATCGTCTTCATCCACGTACTGACCCTTTGTATCAAAGCGTTTCTTCTGATAAATCGATTTAACCTCGACCGTTTCCTGCAATGCCTTAATGATGTAGTCTTTAAAGAAATAAATTCCTTTGCTATACCAGCTAACGACATAGTGACCATCATAATGATCAATGATTAAACCGCCAATTCCATCACCTTCCCCATTAAACAAGCGGAAAGCTGTAGTCTCCTCATCTTCAAAAAATGACTTTCGGAATTCGCATGCTGCCTGGATTTTGCCGTTAAAGAAGGCTTGATCGATCTGTTCATCTTCTCTTTGAGTCAACACCCAGCCATAGCCCTTATTCTGTTTACCATAATATCCTTTTGCCAGAAAGCGGTTGTTTTCATCCACCAAACGCACCAAGGACCCCTCTTCCTTAAGATCATTAAGGTTGGCTATCGACTCTTTAACAATCAAGGGAAAACCCTTGCCAATTTTACTCACGAACTTAGCTTTCACTTTTATATCTATTTCTTTTCCCATATATATCATCCTATCTATGCAAATGCTTTCCTCCCCATTTTACCCTAATCCCTTTATAAATAAAAACCAGCCCGGTTCCTTAACCAGGCTGGTTTCTAAGAAAACCTTGATTATGAAACTTCCAAATGAAGATCGCCTGGCTTAACTTTACCCATCATCTTCAATACCCGATGCAATGCAAGTGTAATCAAAGCTGGCAATACCATACCCACTGCAACATAAACCAAGAACGTGTACAACCCCTGACCAGTTATGATGGCAATCGGGGCAATCATTGAACTTAACCCCATGCCTCCAAGCTCATACGGCACTTGAAAATCGAATGCCAAGGTAGCGATAGGCGCACAGATGATTGCCGCCACAAAAGGCGGAACGACATATAATGGTTTCTTGATTAAGTTAGGAAATTGAACTTTTGGCGTAACGACCATCTGTGCCAGGAACCCGCCCATATCATTATCTTTATAAGACATGACAGTGAACCCGACAAACTGAACGGTACATCCGATTAAAGCTGCAGCACTGGAAACGGGATCTAATTGCAGAGCGATCGCCAGTGCAGCGGAAGACGCGGGTGTCATCAATAAAATGCTCCATACCAAGGCTATGACCATTGAACCGATTAAAGGAGAACCTACGACCGCAGCGGTGGTTTGACTGCTTATCCACGTCAGGAGCGGGGTGGTGACAAGAGCCAGGCCATATCCCGAAACTCCACCGACAAGAACTGCTCCCATTGGGATGGCCATGATGTCCAACTTCGTTTTGCCGATTAGGCGCTTACCTATATATGTTGCAATTACTGCTGCCAAGACAGCACTTAGCGGCTGACCCGTAACAATCGTGAAGGCACCCTCAGCAGTTCTGTGAATGGCAGCACCCCCAACAGCACTTGAAGCCATGGCGCTAAAGATAATTAATGAATTTCCACCTAGCTGATAGGCGATGCCTGCTCCTAAAGCCGGTGCCAGCAAGACCTTTGCGGCCCCGCCTATTGCCAGGAAGACCTCCCAACCTAAATATCCCCCTATGGATTCAAACAATAACCCGATCCCTAATGTAACCAAAACAGCGTTGGCTATCCCTGTCGATGCCTTGTACATTCGATCGCTGATGTATTCTTTCCTGCTCACTTTATCTCCACTCCTTATCAATTATCAGAATATTCAATTTCGTAAAAACGAAAAAAAATAAAGGTCTTCATTTAAAAAAGCCTATTAAGTATATCGCACCGCTACCTATAATGTCTGCTAATGTCTGCTCGTATAATAACATGAATTTTCTGATAATGTAAGGAGTATTTTTATTCTAATAAAATAAAAGCGTTTTCAAAAATAAAGGTTTAACACATTCTTATACAAGAAAAAACTAATATTGTATTATTTCAGAATAGATTACCCCTTTTCGTGCTAAAATGAAGATATTTCGATACATTTGCGACAAAAAAAAGAACCCGATTCAAGGATTCTCTCATTAGCTGGATTTATGACTTTTCTAATAGAGACGCAACTTATTCCTATTGAAAACCTTCCAATGTTGCAAAAGTGTCCTTCAAAAATTGGTAAAACAATTTCTCCGTTGGCATCAGTTCCCTATCAGTTGGAACGATGACCCCTACAGTCCTGGTAACAGACGGTTCCTCCAGCGGCAATTTAACCGTAAAACGTGGCAAGCTATCAATCAAGGAAATCTCAGGTATCAAGGTTATACCCAACCCTGCCCCCACCAGGCCTTTTATAGCATCAGTATCTTTTCCTTCAAATGCCACTTCCGGTTCAAAGCCATGCAGTTTGCAAGCCTTCATAACGATATCCCTTAAAACATAGCCCTTTGGAGATAGGATGAACGGATTTCCTTTAAGCTCATCCAAGCATAGTGATTTCTTCGAGGCCAAAGGATGACTTTCTGGTAAAAGGGCAACTAAGTTCTCAATAAATAGCGTTTCACCTTTGATTTTCTTTTCATTCATCGGCAGCGGACCGATCAAGGCCATGTTAATATTACCTTTTATTACCGAATCTATCAGGTATCGATATGAACCTTGTTTCAAAGTGAACTTTGCCTGCGGATAACTTTCCCTGAAGTCGGAAATGACCCTTGGCAATACATAAGAAGCCAAACTGCTGGGAAAGCCAATGCGAATTGTCCCTTTTTCTGGATTCAGACTTTCAGCCATCTCACGCTTGGCACGATCGATTATATTCATAGCTTGTTCCATATTCGCTAAAAATGTATGTCCTATAGGCGTCAATCTAATTTTTCGGCCTTCCCGGATAAATAGGGGCACACCTAATTCTTCTTCTAAATTGTAGATTTGACGACTGACAGCTGACTGGGCAACATGCAAGTTCACTGCCGCTTCCGTCATATGTTCACGCTTTGCCACTTCAATGAAATATTCGATTTGCCTTAATTCCACTCTAAGCTCCCTCTTCCATATCAAAACAGCATGTTACTTATCTAATATTCAGATTGTTTGTTTTATTTTTAAATTATATCATGAAAGTATCATATAAAGACTGATATCTTATTCAATTGTATTTTAGGACTATATACCTTAAGGGAGAGAGAGAACAATGACCACTTCACAAGAAGTCGAGCATGAGGAATTACAAGTTGCCAGAGAGTTCGTAAGTCAAGTATACGCACAGGTAAAGGAGCGTAATCCCCACGAAAGTGAATTCCATCAAGCCGTAAAGGAGATATTCCTTTCATTGGTCCCCGTTTTTGCAAAACATCCTGAATATATGAAAAGCGGGATATTGGAGAGGCTGGTTGAACCTGAAAGAATGATCACCTTCCGCGTTTCATGGGTTGATGACCTGGGAAATGTCCAAGTCAACCGTGGTTTCCGTGTACAATTCAACAGTGCAATCGGGCCATTCAAAGGCGGTCTTCGATTCCATCCCACTGTCAATTCCAGCATCATTAAGTTTCTTGGTTTCGAGCAAATCTTTAAAAACTCTCTTACTGGCCAGCCGATCGGTGGGGGAAAAGGCGGATCGGACTTCAATCCAAAAGGAAAATCGGACGCGGAAATCATGCGTTTTTGCCAAAGTTTCATGGCAGAACTAGCTCGCTATATCGGACCTGATACAGATGTACCGGCTGGTGATATCGGAGTTGGTGCAAGGGAGATTGGTTACCTGTTCGGTCAGTATAAAAAGGTGCAAGGCAGTTACCATGCTGGTGTTTTAACCGGTAAAGGCATAAGTTACGGCGGAAGCTTAGCCCGTACAGAAGCGACTGGATATGGAACCGTTTACTTTGTCGAAGAAATGCTAAAAGACAAAGGGTTACAATTCCATGGCAGCACTGTCGTTATCTCCGGATCTGGTAATGTATCCATTTATGCCATTGAAAAAGCTACACAGCTAGGCGCAAAAGTTGTTGCATGCAGCGACTCCAATGGCTATATATATGATGAAAATGGTCTGAACCTTGACACAGTTCGACGTCTAAAAGAAGTGGAACGAAAACGTTTGAGTGAGTATGTCGATGCGCACCCGGAAGCTGTATACCATGAAGGAAGCTATGGCATTTGGTCTGTGCCATGTGACATCGCACTGCCTTGTGCCACACAAAATGAAATCGATGAAGAAGCAGCAAAATTACTGGTCAAAAACAATGTGAAGGCAGTCGGTGAGGGCGCTAATATGCCTTCCACCCTCGAGGCCATTGATGTATTCCTTAATAACGGCATCCTTTTTGGACCAGCAAAAGCGGCCAATGCAGGCGGCGTAGCCGTGTCTGCACTTGAAATGGCCCAAAACAGCGCCAGAATGCCTTGGACTTTTGAAGATGTCGATGCCAAGCTGCATGAGATCATGAAAAACATCTATAAAAACAGTGTAGAGGCTGCGGAGGCATATGGTGTGCCTGGCAACTTAGTTGTCGGGGCCAATATTGCCGGATTCCTTAAAGTGGCGGATGCAATGCTGACTCAAGGTATACTCTAGCGATCAGTTGATTTAGGAGGCGGTTCCGACAAGGGCCGCCTTACTTTTGGAGAAGAACGTTTTCACTTTCTTATACCACTCATTCATACCAATTCAAGCTGGGTATCCACAATCAGATAACATCAATTGGATTAAAAACATTTATTTGTTACGACAAAAAAGAGTGCCGGAAAAGTTCCGGCACTCTTTTTGTTGAAAGACAATCATTCTTTTGTGACCAATTTCAATGGAACGGATATTGTGTCATCCACTTTGTCACCTTTTAAGATTTTTTCAGCCGCATTAACCGCTTCTTCACCGATAAGTGCCGGTTGTTGGGCGATTGTAGCTTTTAGTTCACCGTTTTCAACTGCTTTCAATGCATCATCATTTCCGTCAAAACCAACCACGATGATGTCCTTTCCTGCTGCCTTGATTGCTTCAATGGCTCCTAGTGCCATTTCATCATTATGGGCGAATACAGCTTGGATGCCTTTATTGCCTTGCAGGATATTTTCCATGACGTTAAGCCCTTTTGTCCGGTCGAATTCCGCCGTTTGGCTTGTCAGGACATCTAACTGCTTGTCCGCAATATTGTGGAAACCTTTCCCTCGTTCACGGGTTGCGGATGCTCCGGATACCCCTTCAAGCTCCACTACTTTCGCTTTATCGCCAAGCTCTTTAACTAGATATTTTGCAGCCATTTCCCCGCCAGCCACATTGTCGGAAGCGATGAACGTTTCAATGTCACCTTCGTCTGAAGAGCGGTCAATCGTGATAACTGGAATGCCCGCTTCATTTGCTGATTGAACGGCTGAAGATATTGCCGCAGAGTCAGTAGGATTCACAAGAAGGACATCAACCTTTTGAAGGATTAAATCTTCAATTCCGCTAATTTGTTTTGCCGTATCATCTTGGGCGTCAACAACTGTGACTTTCATGCCTTTTTCTTTTGCTTCTTTTTCAATGCCATCTTTTAAGGAAACGAAGAATGGATTGTTTAAGGTAGAGATGCTGACTCCGACTTTCACATCTTTCATGGAGTCTTTCTTTTCTTTTTTATCATCTGTTAAACCAGAGTCCATTGAACAGGCAGCCAAGACCATTAAAGAAAGAACCATGATGATCGATACTATTTTTTTCATTGATTACACCTCTTCTTATGATTTTTTACGGTCAAGTAAGACCGCGATTAATATAACTGCACCTTTTACCACTTGCTGGTAGAAAGAGGATACACCAAGTAAATTCATGCCGTTATTCAAGGTACCGATGATCAGGACACCCACCAGCGTACCGAACAACCGCCCTTTACCGCCTGAAAGGCTCGTTCCGCCTAGCACTACGGCTGCGATCGCATCCATTTCATAGGATTGGCCTGCAGTCGGCTGTGCCGAATTAAGACGGGATGTTAAAATGGCACCAGCGATTGCCGCCATCGTACCGGCCAGACCATATATGGCCACCTTGACTCGGTCAACTTTAATCCCCGAAATACGGGAAGCCCTTTCATTTCCGCCAATGGCATATGTTTTACGGCCAAAGGATGTTTTATGAAGCAGGAACCATAGGATTAAGAAAGCGATGACCATCACCACGGCCGGTACTGGCAGTCCCAGGAAGTAACCTCTCCCAAGCATCTGGAACATTTCAGAATCGCCGATTCCAGTAATCGGCTTTCCATCCGTATACACAAGCGTTAATCCCCGGAAAATCGTCATGGTTGCCAGTGTCACGATGAAAGGGGCCATTTTTCCCTTTGAAACGAGAATCCCATTGATTACACCCATTATTGCACCTAGTAGAATCCCTACTAATATAGCTAAAATTGGATCTAATCCCGAGACCATCATACCAGCCATAAGTGCGCTGGATAGAGCTAAAATGGAACCGACGGACAAGTCGATGCCACCTGTCAATATGATAAAGGTCATTCCAAATGCAATAAGTGCATTGATGGAGGTTTGACGCAATAAATTTAAAATATTATTCGGTTCCATGAATGATGGATTTAAAACGGTTATTACGATAAATAAAAGTACCAGGGCGAGTAACGGACCAAATTTCTGCCAAATCCCGCTTTTCCCTGTAGCCTCAAGTTTCATCCTAGTTCCCTCCTGTCGCCAATGCCATAATTTTTTCTTGCGTCGCTTCCTGCTTTAACAATTCCCCAGCAATCTCACCTTCGTGAACCACAAGGATTCTATCACTCATTCCAATGATTTCGGGAAGTTCTGACGAAACCATGATGATGGCGATGCCCCGCTCCGTCAATTCATTCATCAATTCATAAATTTCACGTTTTGCACCAACATCTATGCCCCGGGTCGGTTCATCCATAATTAAAACTTTAGGGGAAGTGCCAATCCACTTGGCTATTACCACCTTCTGTTGATTTCCTCCGGATAAATTGCCGATGACCGTTTCGGCAGAAGATGTCTTCACGTGAAGTCGCTTAATCATCATTTCGGCAAAGTTCATCTCATCTTCCGTTTTTACGATTCCGCCAGGAGCAAAACTCTTGAGATTCGGCAAACCGATATTTTCCCTTACAGAAAAGTCCAGGATCAACCCCTCTTCTTTACGATTTTCCGTAATGAAAGCCAGGCCGTGCCGAACTGCATCCGTTGGTTTCCGTATGGAAACCTTTTTGCCTTCAATGGTAATTTCACCGCTGTCTATTTGGTCGACGCCAAAAAGGGCGCGCATTATTTCTGTTCTGCCTGCTCCCATTAATCCGGCTACACCGACAATCTCACCTTGCCGAACCGAGAAATGGATATCTTCAAAAAGCCCCTTTTTAGATAAACCTTTTACATCAAGGACTATGTCGCCAGCATTCGCTTCACGATGAGGAAAACGATCCTCCAGCTCCCGCCCGACCATTTTCTGAACGACTTCATCGAAATTTGTATCTGCAATTCTTTTCGTATCGACTGTTTTTCCGTCACGCATTACGGTAATCCTGTCACAAATGGCGAATATTTCTTCCATTCGGTGAGAAATATAAACAAGCGATACTCCCTTTTTGGTAAGTCCCTTCATCACTTCAAAGAGCTTATCTATTTCTCTATCAGTTAAAGCGGCTGTGGGCTCGTCCATGATGATGACTTCGGCATCCGTCATGAGCGCCTTGGCAATTTCAATCATTTGCTGTTCCCCGACAGAACAAAATCCGGCTTCCTTATCAAAAGGAAGGGAAATATTAAGTGTATTAAAAATCTCGTTTGCACGCGCTTTCATTTGTTTCGTCTTCAGGACACCGAAGGCATTCACCATTTCCCTGCCGATAAATAGATTCTCCAGCACGGTCATTTCCGGCCAAATATTCAATTCCTGACGGATAAAGGCCATTCCCGCCTCTTCCGCCTCCTTTGAATCCTTGAATGAGGTTTCTTTACCGTTAATCTCAATCGTTCCTTGATCTTGTTTATGCAGCCCGGTCAAAATGTTCATCAAGGTTGATTTCCCCGCTCCATTTTCCCCCATTAGTGCATGTACTTCCCCAGCCTCTAAAGAAAAATGAACACCTTCCAATACCTTGTTTTGACCAAATGCTTTATAAATATTGTGCATTTCGATTTGCATGCTCATCATCTCATTTCTTTAAAAGAATACTCCAGACTGCAATATGCAATTTGAATATGGCGTCGTCTCCCCGGTCCGGATTATTGCTTTCGCATTACTTGTCAGCCTTTTAAAATCCTCATGGGAAACATATTCAATCGCTGCTCCGAATTGCTGCTCCATGTATTGATGCTGTTCCGGGTTTTTAACCTTCACTTCTGTGGCAGCGATAACTTTTTCAACAACCATATCTTCGTGAACCGCCCGGACGACATCTTGAAATGATGGTGTTCCAGGCGTCAATGCTAAATCTATCTTGCAAACTCCCGGTGGCACCGGCAGCCCGGCATCACCTACGACAATATAATCGGTATGACCAAGGTCAACCAGGACCTTGGCTATTGAACTATTGATGATTCCTTGACGTTTCATGCTTCAAAGCCCCTCTCGACCTCTAACCTTTGCGGCATGCCACCTTGAGCGCCCAACTTCGTCACGGAAATGGAAGCTGCCCGGTTCGCGAATAACAAACATTCGTCAAAACCTTTTCCTTCTGCAACAGCCACGGCAAAGGCAGCATTGAATGTATCCCCTGCGCCTGTTGTATCCACCGCTTCCACTTCAAAGCTTGGAACGACCTTTTCTTCATGTCCGTCAAAATAACGGACGCCATTTTTTCCTTCGGTAATGAATAATTTATTTGGATACTCAGTCAAGACTTTCGTTCTATCTCTCCCATTGAATAGTATCTCGAATTCATGTTCATTCGGTGTAAGGAATGATGCCTGTTGAATGACAGCCTCGCTTATCTTGCGGGCAGGAGCTGGGTTCAATAGTAATCTCTTTTGAAGCGTGTTGCACAATTCAGCCAGATATTCCACGGTTTCCTCAGGTATTTCCTGCTGAACCATCACGATATCCGATTCCTCTATCACTTTTTTCGCCTTTTTTACATATTCGGGAGTAATGAAATCATTCGCACCTTTTACGACAATAATGCTGTTATCACCTTCCGAAAGGGTAATGTGTGCTGTCCCGGAAGCAGCACCTGTAACCGGTTCCACATACTCCGTATTTACATGATTTTTTTTCAAGTTTTCCAAGATGATCTCTCCATAGACATCATCCCCTACACATCCAACCATTGACACTTCTGCACCAAGACGTGCCGCTGCAACAGCCTGATTAGCTCCCTTTCCTCCAGGAACCGTGATAAATGACTCTCCTAACACCGTTTCCCCGGCCATTGGCCGCTTAGCTGATGTCACCACTAAATCCATTGAAGAACTTCCCACTACTGCAATTCTTATCATGTCTTCTCCGCCTTCCTTCTCGTTGTTTGTCTCTCCACAAAAGAAACAGGGAGCTTTTTATGTGTTATTTCCATTTTTTCTTGATTGATCTTTTTAATTAGCATTTCCGCCGCTTGTGCCCCCATCTCATAGGCTGGCTGCCGAATTGTCGATAACGGTGGGTGCAATAACGCCGTGAAGGAGATATCATCATAGCCGATCAATTGTATGTCTTCCGGTATCCGTATTCCCCGTTTTAAAATCTCTTGAAGTGCGGCAGCTGCAACAATATCATTACAAGCAATGATTCCATCGGTTTCCGGATATCGCTCGAACAGCTGCTTCACGCAAGTTTGGCCACCCTGAAGTGTTAGGGAAGAATCCATGACTTGCACGTTCACTTTTGCTTGTTTTAATTCCTCCAGTGCTGCCATGTACCGTTCATATACAGGCTTTATTTCGACTGGCCCCCTAATGAGGACGATATTCGTACTGCCTCTATCCAGCAATACGCGTGCTGCCAGCTTACCGCCTGTCTTTTGATCGGAATAAACAGCTGGTAATTTCTCACCCGTACGGTCGAGAAGGACTACTGGAATATCCAGATTACCAAAATTTTCATTGGCTTCTTCACTAGTTGAAGCAATCATGCCCACTACATTATTTTGCAGAAAAGTGTCAATATATTCTATTTCTTTATCTCTTTTTTCATCACTATTTCCGAAAATTAACCGATATCCAAATTGCTGCAGATAATCCTCGACACCTCTTGCCATTTCTGGGAAGAAGGGGTTCGTAATGTCCGGCAAAATCAAACCAACCAATTTGGATTTCCGTTTGTAGAGGGATCTTGCTACTTCATTCGGTTTATAATTTAATTTTTCAACAGCTGCCATGACCGCCTTTTTTGTGTCCTCATGTGCATAACCACTGCCATTCATAACTCTGGAAACCGTTGCCACAGAAACCCCAGCTTCCTTTGCCACATCCCGAATAGTTGCCAAAATATCACCCTCAATAATTTTGTGTAACCGTTTACACAATAGCTTATCACCAATTTATATGAACGGCAAGCCCTATTCCAAAGATAATTTTTAGGGCATTCGAACCAAATAGGCTAACATAATCTTTTTTATGCGTATATTTGTTAACCATTACCGCTCTATAAACTTTATAACAAAGTTGATTGGAACGGGTGTACGAGACTCCTGCGGGAAAAGCGTGTCTAGGGGAGACCCAGCAGGCGCAGCCGAGGGCTGACCGCCCGCGGAAAGCGAGTGCCTGGAGTGGAAATCAACGGTCTAATTGTAAAATCCATAAAAATGGTCGGAACTCATATTAACATCTTCAACTCCTTAGCTATGGTTTCTATCTAAATTTAATATCAAAGTCGATTGGAGTGGAAGGTACGAGACTCCTGCGGGAAAAGCGCGTCTAGGGGAGACCCCGCAGGCGCAGCCGAGGAGGCTCCCTGACCGCCCGCGGAAAGCGAGTGCCTGGAGCGGAAATCAACGGTCTAATTGTAAAATCCATAAAAAAACAGTAGACAAACTCGATTTTCAGCGAGTTTGTCTACTGTCTGAAACTGGCTCAAAAGTCTGAGCAAGTTTAACTTTAAAGCGTTTTTGCCGGTAGCTTTTCATAAAGGGCATTATTCACATGCCCAAACTCAGATGCATGCGGGCGATCTTCACCATCGCTATAACCATATTGAAGCATCCGATTTCTATTCAGGCAGAGCTTCGTTAATTTTGGCGCAAAGAAATTGAATGTATCGAAACGATCCTGTAACATAGGGAACTTCTTCTGATGTGTAAGGATTGTTTGAGCGACGCCTTCCCAAAAAGCATTCTCATCCAAAAGGGACCTCTTCATCAAAAGGGTTGACAAGTATCGGAAATGACAAATGAATAGTCCCGTGAAAATGAATTGAACCAGCCCCTCGGGAGTCTCACTTCTTAGTACTTTCCTTAAATCATCAGGAAGGCTGCTTAATTCAGGAAGCGGCTGATCACTGACGTTCACATCATCTACAAAATCCTTGATGGCCAAACGGTGAGGCTTGTAATCCTTCAAAACTAAAATGGTATTTTGACCATGCGGCGAGAAGACCAATCCATATTGATAAATAAAATGTAATAATGGTGATAGGATGACGTCGAACAATTGAGCTGTCCAGGCTTCTGCAGTCAATCCCGATTTTTCAATAAGGCTTTCTACATATGGTTTCCCTTTGCTGTCCACATGTAAAAGGGACGCAAGCGTAATGGGCTTTTCACCGTCTTCCATATAACTGTATATGCTTTCTCTCCAAATACCACCCAGCATCTCTAAATATTGATAGGGAACATTCTCTAGCTTGGAATAATACGGATGATCAACATTTAAACTGGCCACTTCACCAGGAAGCACCACTTTGCATAGTTCTTTCAAGAATGAATCATTTTCATAAATGTTCTTTATATACGTTGTGATTTTTGGGGCAATGACCGTGCGTTCAGCTGGCAATCCACGGTAGACCAGCGTATTTAAAATGCTCATCGGCAGCTTGACGTGGTGTTTATCCTTAGTCGATACATTAACAAATGTCCGGATGGATTGTTGCGGCAGATACTTATCAGGACCATTTCCCAAAGCTACGATCAGCCCTTTGGCCAAGTCATCGGTAAAGTTCTGGATGATTACATTCTTCCACTGCCATTCATGGACTGGGAGGTAGTAATAGTTTTCTGCGTTCAGCCCTTTTTCCGTCAATATCTTTGCAAAAGATTTTTGGGTTTCCCCATCCAGTTCATTCTCCATCAATTGCTTATAGGATAACATTTCGACTGAATTGAACTCACCCCTTGTTTTATGGACGGCAATCCAAGATAACTGAACTTCCTTCTGGTTTTCTGGAGCGAACTTCAAATAATCATCATAACCGAAACCGATTCTTCCCTTGTTATAAGCAATCCAAGGGTGACCGCTCATTTCTCCTTCAAGTAATGCATAATCCAGTTCGACTAAATCATCTGCATCTTGTTCAGGTTTGGAAAGCAATTGGAGATCCGCAAGCAGCGTATGATGGAATTCTTTGATTAAATGTCCTGTTGTTTCTGCCGTCATTCCAATTAATGGCTGGATGTCTAAAATGAATTGAATGGCATCATTGGCCTGTGTAAAGCCTTCCTTTTCACATACCTGGATCGACTCGGCCTGTACTTCATAGCTGTCAAAAAGACGGGGCGACGCCAAAAATTGATAAGATTTCCCCTCATTTATCTTTAGCTCATATAGGTTTCCCGCTGCATTTTCGTTCAGAACAGCTGGATGGATCATATCTTCATACATATACTCAGAAATCATCTTGGCCAGCAGGTTTTGGTTTACTATCGACCAATTTTTTTCTGAAACTGCCTGTTCCACTTCATTTATGAACTGCATATAATTCTCCCCTTCTCTTAGTAAGCCATGACAGGTGTTTTTACACGGAATGACTGAAATGCACCCTTTGGCTCGGATGGATAAACTTCTTTACCTGCCAACTGATTGATGATAATCGAATTTCGGAATGCCCCTAAGCCTAAATCCGGAGCACCCACACCATGTGTATGTATCTCGCCATTTTGAATGAAAAGGTGATTCCGTGTAGGGATGGCCGTTCCTACCCGATAGTCTTTCGTTATTGTAAGACGCCCCAAATCATCGCGGACTAAATGGTCCTCCATGGTTTCAAGGAATGCCGGAAGGGTTGATTTATAGCCCGTTCCAAAAACGATCGCCTCTGTGTCCACATCAAATTCGCTATCTTCTACCCACTGTCGGCATTTCAAGCTCCAGCCATTTTCGGTGGGGGTAACTGCAGCAACTTCCGTCATGGCCCGAAGTTCAATGGAAAGTTCGGCATTTCCAATCGATTTTTCATACATCTTGTCAAAAATTGCTGCAATTGTTGTAGCACTGATCCCTTTATACAATAAATCCTGTTTCGGCAGGATTTCATCCTTCTTTTCCTGTGGCAGCCGATAAAAGAAATCAAGGTAGTCCGGAGTGAAGTATTCCAACCCGAGTTTTGAATATTCCATAGGGAAAAACCCCTTGGATCTTGTATACCAGTTTAGCTGGTAGCCATTTCCCTCCTGCTCATTAAGCAGATCCAGAAAAACCTCTGCTGCACTCTGTCCAGACCCGACAACCGTTACGGATTTTTTCTTTAAGACATTTTCTTTATTCCGTAAATAATCGGCCGAATGCAGGATGCTCTCTCCCATATATGGATGAAAGGCCGATGGAACAGTCGGGGCGCTGCCAATTCCCATGACTACATGACGGCTATAATAGACTTCGATCTTTTGTGTTTGTTCATCCCTTACACTGATTTGATAGCAGGGTTCACCTTGATCCCCTATATATTCAACCGCCTCCACCGCTTTTCCAAAACGGCAGCTATCAAGTTGATGGGCAGTCCAGCGGCAATAGTCGTTATATTCTTTTCGTGGAATCAAGAATTTTTCAAGAAAGTAGAAATGATAAAGCCGATCATGCTGCTGTAAATAATTCAGGTAACTATATGGGCTTGTCACATCTGCCATGCTAACTAGATCGGCAAAGAAAGGTACCTGCAAAGTTGTCCCTTCCAACAGCATCCCTTCATGCCAATTAAATTCCCGCTTTTTCTCGAAAAAAACGGCATTCAGCTCCGGGGTTTTCTCCAAAAGGGCCGCAAGTCCAAGGTTAAAGGGTCCTATCCCTATCCCTACCAGGTCATAGATAAATTGTTGCTTCTCCATACTTCCACTTCCTCTCGAAGTTCTCCCGTGTACATGACATAAGTAATGCTGTTTTATCAGGGAGCTCAATTTCTTTAATTGGGGTAAACCCGCATTTTTCAAATAAGTAAATCATCTTTGCATTTCGAATATCCGGTTCAGCCATCACTTTTTTTGTTTTCGCAGAAAGCAGTTGGTATTTCACCATTGCACGTAAAAACGGCAACGCCAGTCCTTTTCCTAGATAATCCGGATCACCTATGAGTAAATGAATGCCTTGATCTCCCTCTTCGCATTCATAATAATCTTCGATGATATCGCCTTTTACCCAATACGATTCCCAATAGCTCATGGGAATGGAGTCCAGACAGCCTAAATAAAGTGTTTGGTGTGTATCAGCCAATGCCTTTTTTAAATGAACGGCGAATTTTTCTTTTGTGAAATTCAAATTCCAGTAGGGAATCACATGATCTTCATGCATCCATTTATGCAATGTATCCAAATCCCTCTCAAATTCAACTTTGACAAATGAAAGCTGTTGATTACGCACCTTCAGCATTTCTTCATAGCTATTTTTCATGGACGGCCATAACCCCCTGCGCGAACGGATTATCAATCGTTGTATAAACGGATTGTGTCTCAAGTGAACCAACAAGCTCATCCATATCATGGAATCGTGTCAGTAAATTAGCCTTACACGATAATTCCCGGGCATGAAGCAACTTTGAAACAACTCGATTCACCCCTTCATCTTCGCTTTCCCTGCTGCATGTATCCAGTTGTTCCCGAACGAGCTGTAACAGTTTGTTCTCTGATACTAATCCTTCCGTACCAAAATTATTGATTAAGCCTAATAAGTGATTAAAAAAGAAATAGTATTGCAGTCTTTCTTCAGCGACTTCATCAGAACAAATCGTGAAGCTTTTTTCACTTAGTTCAGGCAAGATCTTCAGCAGCCTGTCCACTTTGGATTCACAATAGTAATACCCTTGATTATCACGATAATAAAAAGTGGCTGGATAACCATCTTGAAGTTGAATGATGGAATTTTGTTGATGGGCTTCCAAAACAATTCCATATTCTTCAAAAAGCCAAAGCATCGGTTTTAATGTCATTGACAGATAGGTTTTGAACCAATCCTTACTTACTTCTTCGGTACTGCGGTTTTCTTCAGTTGATAATTTGCGGATGATCGCTCCAAGCCTTGATGGCGCACCATAGGCATTATCCTGACATAAACCGGCAATCAGGCTTGCTTGTTTATTGTTTTCATAAAAAGGGTTTTCCCGAATATCAACATCGAATCCCGATTCTTGCTCGGTTGTTTTGATCGTTAGGTAAGCAGGGTCCTTGATGATACGGAAGGAGGGGTGCCGTTCCTTTAGATCGTCGCCCACTTTAGAATCTATTAATTTAGCAATTTCCACACCACGATCTAATTCTTTTTGCAGATTTGCACGTAAGGAATTCGTGATTTTAACCGGAACCGAAAATTTGTACATATATCTTGATGTGGCACTATATACCGTTCTAAATGAAGAGGTGGCCGTGAATTTTTTCCCAAGCGGTCCAGCATAAACTAGTGACCCTTGCTCGATCAGCCTCTTGACCTCTTCTTTTTCGATAAGCACTTTTGCCTGGAGCGGGTGTGCCGGGATGATGATAAATTTGCTTTCCTTTTGGCAATACGTTCCTCTGAATTCCAAGTCACCGGCTAATTCCTGTTTAATGATCTCACTTGCCGATCGGACATCACTGGAATCCTGGATGACAATCGAAGGTTCTGCCAGGAAGTAGTGCAGCTGAAACTCCCCTTTTAATTCGGGTGAATAGATCCATTCCTCTTTTTCTGAAATGCCCTGCTTGCTTTTCGGTGTCGGGTGGAACAGGTGCCCGAATAAAAGTGACTGCTCTGCTTCGATGTAGGTGAAATCAGGACTTTGAAGTGCATCAATGTCTTCGGTCCTTGCTTCAACATACCGTTGAATATTTTGGCTGCTTAGGATGACACGCAGCATCAATTCATCTTCACTATCCGTCCGGCCCTGCTCATTCAATAATTCTTTAGAAACGATCGAGACCATTGTCACGTAATCTAATTCATGTACTTGCCTGGATGCCGTTTGATAGTAAATCGGGAAGTTGAAAATATGACGCCCCGTTTCCGACCAATATTTAAGCGGAACTAGCAATGCAATATCTTGGGACATGAGCTTACTGACTACTAATGAATCCGAAATGGCCCCATCCAAATTCGTCCAGTTTTTCGTTTCTTCTAAACTGTAATTTCCGGTTTCCCGGAAATAACAATTCAGAAAGCTTTGCATTGTCGCCCTTTCAGCTATTTGCTTACCATTCATCTTCATTCCTCCATTATCTTGAACATTTCACCTAATAATCGGATTTCGTCTAAAATTCCCTCTATGTGTTCAAGGCTTGTCATTGGATTCAATAGTGTCATTTTTAAATATACCTGTCCGTCAAAACGCGTTTTTGCTAAAAATGCCCGTCCGCTTTTCAGTAATTCTTGCTGAATCTGTTTATTTAATAGATTTACTAACTGATCACTTTCTCCCTCGGGATTATAACGGAATACAACCGCATTCAATTCGGGTTCTTTATTTACTACTGTGAATCCTTCCTCCTTATCGATCTTCGCTGCCACTTCACGTGCAAGATGACAAGTATAGTCGATCATTTCGGCAAAGGTATCCAGTCCAACGACCTTCAATGACATCCAGAGTTTCAATGCGTCGAACCTTCTCGTCGTTTGAACCGACTTATTGACTAAATGAACCATGCCCTCGGCTTCATCTTCCTGTGGATTCAAGTAATCGGCGTGATGCTG
Source organism: Bacillus sp. ISL-4 (assembly GCF_018613275.1). Classification (NCBI taxonomy): domain Bacteria; kingdom Bacillati; phylum Bacillota; class Bacilli; order Caryophanales; family Bacillaceae; genus Bacillus; species Bacillus sp. ISL-4. The sequence goes on along the minus strand of NZ_JAGGQN010000047.1, from coordinate 57,123 downwards.
GATATATTGAAATGAGATACTGTCAGAGACAAGAAAAGCACCACAACTGATGGGTTGATAGAATAATTTGTGAAAATCAACCGTAATCGAGTCGGCCCGTTCAATTCCGCTGATTAACTCTTTGTAATCCTTACTTAAAATCATCGCGCCTCCATATGCGGCGTCCACATGCAGCCATATCCCATTTTTCCTTGCAGCTTCGGACAATTCGTGTAATGGATCGATTGAACCGAAATCCGTTGTTCCACAAGTTGCAACGATGGCAAATGGCAGTAAACCCTGTTCCTCTAAAATCGACATTTGATGATGTAATTCATCTATGGACAGACGGTGATTTGAATCCGTTTTAATCGTGACTACAGCCTGTTCACCAAGCCCCAGCTGTGCCGCTGACTTACGGACCGTAAAGTGGGCAGCCTCGGAGCATAAGATCCGCAATTTTTTCGCCTCGGCTGGCAAACCTTGCTGCTGAACATCCACACCCCAGAAACGCTTACAATAAGCGTCCCTCGCCAATAGCAGTCCCATATAATTAGATTGGGTTCCACCGCTTGTGAAAATCCCATCCGCTTGTTCAGGTAACCCCACCTGGCTGCACAGCCAATCTATTAAACGCTCTTCAACGAAGGTGGCAGCAGAGCTTTGGTCCCATGAATCCATGGATTGATTCAGCGTACCTATAATCATTTCGGCAGCCACGGCAGGTATTAATGTCGGGCAATGCAAATGTCCGATACAAGTGGGGCTGTGTACATTGATGCTGTCGTTAATAACAAACTCTGCCAACTCATCCGCTACCGCTTCCATTGTCTTCCCTTTTAGAGAAGCAAGGGACAGCTCGTTTAATCTTGCTTCGATTTCATACGGTTTTTTCCCAGAGTATGGTGAATCGTTCCCTTTTAAAAAGTCCGTCAGCTTTTTTTCAACGATTTTTAATGACTGGCTGTAGTTATTGAAACCTTCTTCGTTATTCAAGAACAATCGAGAATAAGCAAAATCAGTTTTATTCATCATTTCGATCATTGATCATTCACCCTCTTGCAACAGCTGCACGAACAGCTTGTTCAAAAATTGCAGTGGCTTCGCGAAGCTGGGATTCCGTTACGATCAATGGAGGCAAGAACCTCACTACACTTCCATGTCTGCCGCCAACTTCCAGTATCAACCCTCTTTGAAAGCATTCCTGTTGAATGGCACTGGCAAGTTGCGAATCCGCAGGATGGCTTCCATTCGCATTTTGCGGTTCTTCATGATTGATCATTTCCACACCGACCATTAATCCCCGGCCCCTGACATCGCCGATCTGCTTAATATCTTTTTGCAAATCTTTAAGAATATCCTTTAAGATTTCTCCCATTTTAGCGGCATGCTCCACAAGATTCGTCTCTTTCATGTATTTTAAAGTAGCTGTTCCTGCTGCCATTGCCATTTGATTTCCGCGGAACGTACCGATATGTGCACCTGGTGACCATAGGTCAAGCTCTTTGTTATAAATCACCACCGATAATGGAAGACTTCCGCCTATTGCTTTGGATAGTACAAGAACATCCGGAATGATTCCTGCATGTTCAAAGGCAAACATTTTCCCTGTACGGCCGATACCTGATTGAACTTCGTCGATAATTAGCGGAATGCCCTTCTCTTTTGTTATTCTCCTGATTTCCTTAAGCCATGGAATCGGAGCTGGAATGGAGCCTCCCTCACCTTGTACTGCCTCTAAAATCATTCCTGCAGGCGGCAATAATCCGGACTCAGGATCGTTCAGTAGATTTTCGATATACTGGCTGCTGATTTTATGGCTTTCTTCTCCGCCTATTCCAAAGGGACAGCGATATTGATAAGGATACGGCAGGAACTGTACGTCTGGGATTAACCCTTGTATTTTTTCCTTTGGTTTTGTATTGCCGCTGATTGACATGGTTGCATGCGTTGCCCCGTGGTAAGCTCCTTGGAAGGATAAAATGCTTCTATTGCCTGTCGCTGTTTTTACCAGTTTAAGTGCTGCCTCAATGGCGTCTCCGCCAGTAGGACCGCAGAATTGGATTTTTGCATTTTCCCTGAATTCCTCAGGCAGGCATTCAAAAATTTCATCGACGAACTGCTCTTTGATCGGCGTCGTAAAGTCCAATGTATGCAAAGGACGCTTGTCCTTAAGAATTTTTCCCATTGCTTCAAGCACTGCCGGATGATTGTGTCCAAGCGCTAATGTTCCAGCCCCGGCAAGAAAATCAATATATCGTTTTCCATCCATGTCTGTTAAGTAAATCCCCTCCGCTTGATCGATCGCCATGGGTAATCTTCTAGGATATGATCGGGCATTTGATTCCCTTGTATTTTGTTGTTCCAATAGTTGATCATTTTTCGTAAGCGTGTTCGTTACCATAGTGAACCTCCATGTATTGAATTAATTGAGAATAATTATCATTATCATGGAATTCATTTTACTGATAATGATAATTATTCTCAATGAGTAAATTCACTCATTTTTCTGCTATTAAATTCCAATAAAATTAAGAAAAGGTTAAAACTGGGGCCTATTCTCTATTTATCTATTGAATATAAAAAATGTTCTTAAGGTTTTATTAAGACTCCGTTTATAAGCTGAACGCAGTCAAAAATCATTGGAAAAGGAGGAACGACAATGAACGGTCTAAAGGGAAGGCGGGAACTCAAACATGCAATCACCAAAGCGGATTGTCATTTATTAAGAAAAAATCTGCAAAACTTCATGAGGCTTGATCCCCATTGGCTTGATGGGAAATATTTAATTCGAAGTGTTTATTTCGACAACTTTGACAATAAAATCCTGCGGCAAAAAACAGAGGGGTTCTATCACAGGGATAAGTTCAGGGCTAGACTTTATGATCATAATGCGAATTTCATCAATCTAGAAAAAAAGAGTAAGCGGAATAACCTTACATATAAACAGAAGTGCAGGCTTTCTGCCGAGGAATACGAACGGATTCGTTCAGGGGATATAGATTGGATGTCCAAGGATTCAAGGGATATCCTCAGGGATTTATACATTCAAATGACCCTTTTCCAAATCAAGCCGACAACCGTCGTTGATTATGAAAGGGAGGTATTTATCTATGAGTACGGAAATGTGCGGGTCACCTTTGACAGTAATGTGAAAACGAGCTATCGGGATACGGATTTCCTGAATCCGAATTAATCGTAGTCGATGCTTTAGACCCAGATTATGTCATCCTGAAAATAAAGTTTGACGAATTTCTTCCAGATATCATCAAACAATTGTTATCCATCAACGATACTAGAAAAACAGCTTTTTCAAAATACCAACTAAGCAGAAGATTCGGCTGATTGCACAAACACATAAAATTTGGAGGAATAGAAAATGGATACGACGACAACCAGCACCACTTTTAATGATATTTTCAAACTGAACAATCTGCCGTGTTCAAGATGCTTGATGCTATAAATAATGGCGGGGATTTGGAAGAAGTCTTGGATGTAGATGAAACATTACGCTACTTTGCCGCAAATACTGCCCTCGTCAACCTCGATCATTATCAAGGCACATTAAAGCATAACTACTATCTATATGAGAAAAATGGAACCTTTTCCATGCTTCCCTGGGACTATAATATGTCATTTGGAGGCTTTTCCGGAGGCGGCGGGCGACAAGCGGGCGCATCCGATCAAGAAAATAAAAATGAAGTGACTGCTGACCAAAAAAATGGAGCGCCGGCTGAGAGTAATGACGATGCTGATAAGCAGGATGACACGGAACTCCTTGGGGAAGCCGAATATGAACGGTGGCGGAATGATGGATATGAGTTCGAATTTCATAATATCAACTTCAGCATTACCGAGCCTGTTTCAGGTACGGCCCTTGAAGATCGCCCTTTATTGAATGCCCTGCTTTCCAACGACGGGTATCGTGAAAAATATTATGATTATCTGGACGGCATTGCCACAGATTTTTTCTCTGAAGAAAATATGACAGCAATGACCACTGGAATTTCCACATTAATCACACCATATGTGAAAAAGGATCCGACCAAGTTTTATACAATGGACGAGTATACAGAAGCAACGCCAGGCGAGGAAACCCTGGTTGACTTTGCTGTCCAACGTGCTGAATCCATCTTGGCGCAGCTTTCTGGAGACCTGGTAGTGGAAGCCGAGACAGAAAGCGGTATGGGCGGTGGAGCTCCTAATATGGGCGATGATGCAAATGCAGGCCAGCAACCACCAAACATGGGCGGCGGCGGGAATGGTGCACCTCCAGATATAAACGGGAACATGGGCCAAAAGGGGGCAAGTAACATTAGCTCCTCTAAAGATATGATCATTCTATCTTCCGTGCTACTAATCTTATTATTTGGTGCAATGGCTTTCGCCCACTTCTTTAAACGAAGAGGTGAAAAAGGATAATAGACTATCCTCCTCCAATATAAAAAAAGGTATCCCAAAATATTCGGGATACCTTTTTTATTGAATTGGCGCATGGCATTTTCCGGGTTATTCCTCCACGTTTGATTAATTTTTAACTTCTAATTAATATAAAATACCCTTATTTGGTATAAAATAGTAAAATAGAGAGGTAAATGAACCTCAATCAAGAGGGTTGTTCACTTGTTTATCAATTGAATTTAGGGGGTAAAGATTTCCATTATTACTTTATCCGATCGTACAGTTTCACTTTTGTTAAAAATGGGTCGGTGTCAGGGGGGAAACGGATGAAAAGAAATCATACGATGATGCAATTTTTTGAGTGGCATCTTGAGGCAGATGGTTCTCATTGGGAGAGATTGAAATTTGCAGCCTCCAAGTTGAAGGATATAGGAATTGACTGCGTTTGGCTTCCGCCAGTTACCAAAGGGCAATCCGTTGGAGATAATGGATATGGAATATACGACGGATACGATTTGGGGGAATTTGACCAAAAAGGAACAGTTCGTACCAAATATGGGACCAAAGATGAATTGCTGCAAGCAATAGACACTTGTCATAACTACGGACTTTGTGTTTATATCGATTTAGTCATGAACCATAAAGCAGGAGCTGACGGAACCGAAAAATTTGAAGTGATTGAAGTCAATCCAGAAAACCGTATGGAAGATATCTCAGAACCATTTGTAATGGAAGGCTGGACAAAATTCGATTTTCCAGGCCGTAAAAATAAATACTCTGATTTTAAGTGGAACCATAATCATTTTAATGGCACAGACTATGATGCCGAAAACGACAAAATGAGCGTATATCGAATCACAGGCGAAAATAAGCACTGGAATCAGCATGTCATCGATGAATTCGGAAACTATGATTATTTAATGTTTGCCAACATCGATTACAGCCTGCCAGAAGTTCGTCAGGAAATGATTAGTTGGGGAAAATGGATGGTTGATACGTTAAAGTGTGATGGTTTTCGTTTGGACGCCGTTAAACATATAGATTATGAATTCATCAATGAATTTCTCCAAGAACTCATTCCTTATACAAAGGAACATTTCTTCATGGTCGGCGAATTTTGGAAGGCGGATGTTAAAGCTTGTCAAACTTACTTAGAGCAAACCAAGCATGACCTCAACTTGTTCGATGTTTCCCTGCATTATAAATTTCATGAGGCCTCAAAAGCAGGAACAGACTTCGACCTCTCAACCATCTTTGATGATACCCTCGTCCAAACCAATCCGGCAAAGGCCGTCACTTTTGTCGACAACCATGACTCCCAGCCTCATGAATCACTGGAATCTTGGGTAAAGGACTGGTTTAAACCATCGGCATATGCACTTACCTTGCTGAGACTTTGCGGTTATCCTTGTGTCTTTTACGGGGACTATTATGGAATCGGCGGACCTTCTCCGGTGCCTGGGAAAAAGGACATTCTAGATCGCCTATTATATGCTAGGTATGAAAAAGCTTACGGAGAACAGACGGACTACTTTGATGATCCAAATACGATAGGCTGGGTCCGGCACGGAGTTGAAGAGCTAGAAGGCTCGGGGTGCGCCGTCATAATCTCGAATGGAGATCACAACAGTGAAAAAAGGATGTTCGTCGGTGAACATCGTGCCGGTGAAATCTGGAGTGATTTAACTTGTCATAGAGATGACCACATCACCATTGAAGAAGATGGTTTCGCGACCTTTCCCGTTCATGGGAAAAGCGTATCGGTTTGGGCCTTGAATAATCCACTCTAAAAAGGGAAAGCAAAGAACGGCATGTCATTTGCGGATATGCTGTTCTTTGCTGATGACACCACCCTTGAAGGTTTGGAAATAAGTCTGTATGTCACATAGGGAAAGATAATTTTTCCATTTCAATTAATCATGGTAAGATAAGGTAAAAAGGGAGCTGAAGGAAAAGTGAAAAATGAAATCATTGAAAGATTCACTTCTTATGTGAAAGTGGATACCCAATCGAATGAGGAAAATCCATCATGCCCCTCTACACCCGGACAGTTGACCTTGGCAAATGCATTGGTCAAGGAACTTCAATCCATTGGGATGAAGGAAGTGACAATTGATCAGAACGGATATGTCATGGCAACATTGCCAGCCAATTCAAATAAGGACGTCCCGACAATCGGTTTCTTGGCCCATGTCGATACAGCAACGGATTTCACTGGAAAAGATGTAAACCCGCAAATCGTTGACAACTATGATGGCAAAGATCTTACTTTACATGAAAAATTGGATGTCATTCTTTCACCTGATGATTTTCCTTCGCTTAAGAACTATATAGGGCATACCTTGATTACAACGGATGGGACAACCCTGTTGGGAGCAGATAATAAGGCTGGAATTGCCGAAATCATGACTGCCATGGATTATTTGATCCAGCATCCGGAAATCAAGCATGGAAAAATCCGTGTTGCTTTTACTCCCGATGAGGAAATCGGCAGGGGACCCCATAAGTTTGATGTAGATACTTTTGATGCCCAATTTGCCTACACCGTGGACGGTGGACCACTTGGAGAACTTGAATATGAGAGCTTCAATGCAGCATCGGCCAAAGTCCTGATCAAAGGGACGAATATTCACCCTGGTACGGCTAAAGGAAAAATGGTCAACTCGGCCAAAATCGCCATGGAATTCCATAATGAACTCCCAGTGGCAGAAGCACCGGAATATACGGAAGATTACGAAGGATTTTATCATCTGATTTCATTTCACGGTGATGTGGAAGAGACCAAGCTTTCTTATATCATCAGGGATTTCGACCGCCAAAAATTCAATGAACGCAAGGAATATATAACAAAAGTAATCGAAGATTTAAAAGAAAAATATGGTCAAAACCGTATCCAGCTTGAATTACACGACCAATACTTCAACATGAAGGAAAAAATTGAGCCCGTGAAGGAAATCGTGGATATTGCCCACGAAGCAATGGAGAAACTCGATATAAAACCGAAAATCTCGCCAATACGCGGAGGTACGGACGGTTCTCAATTATCGTATATGGGCCTGCCAACACCCAACATCTTTACGGGCGGGGAGAACTTTCATGGCAAATATGAATTTATTTCCGTCGATAATATGATCCTGGCCACCAAGGTGATCGTTGGCATTGCATCGCTTTTTGAAGAAAAAGCAAAGTAGCTTGATACGAAATGTCTTTATTGAAAAACCCCCCGACTCCAAGTCTGGGGGTTTTTCATCCAATATTAAGCGCGATTCCAGTGACGGTGCTTGGCAATTGCCTCGATAAAGGCAGTACCACTATTATTATCCGTAACAGCTACAATGCCTGAGGCTGGATCATTGGAAACGATGCCTGCCTTCGATAAGATCTCGGCTCCTTCTTTTCCTGCACCAATCGCTTTGAAATGATTGTAGGCTTCATCAACAAAGTAAATTGGTTCCTTGGATGCCTTTAAAGCATCAACACTCTCCTGGCCTCCTGCCACATATACAGCATCGAAAAGTACCGAATCGGCTGTCAGGAATGTCTGATTCACCTCGGCCTGCTGTCCTTCAGAACTTGTAATCACTCCACGATTATGACTGATGATTTCAGCCATTATCCCTGCAGATTTAAATGATTCCAAGACTTGATTAACCTCTGACCCGTTGAAACCATCTGCAGCCAAGATTGCCACTTTCCTTGTTGCGGCCGTGTTCACTTTCATTTGCTCCTGGCTTAAAGCCGGAGAAGCCAAATCCATTTTGACCTCACTTTTGTTGGCTGGAGGATTCACGCCCACCCCAATAGCGATCGTTTTAGCCAGTTCGACATCCACATTGCTGAACATCTCGACGATTTGCTGCTGAACGTCCTTACTTTTCACTTTTCCCACTTCAAAGTGGAAAGCCTGAATAATATGCTCTTTCTCCACTTCCGTCATGCTATTCCAAAATAATTTAGCCTGGCTGTAATGATCCTTGAAGCTTTCACTGCGTTGTCGGACCTTCCTGCCATCGACTTTTTCCTGGTAATGTGCATAGCCGCCTTCCTCTTCCGAAGCAGGTTCGGGAGAGTTGCCTGCAAGCGAATTTTTGTGGTAGCTGACCTGCCCTGGATTTATTGACATTCGGTGCATGCCATCGCGTTGATTATTATGAACGGGGGCAACCGCCCTATTAATCGGAAGCTCATGGAAATTCGGTCCTCCCAATCGGGATAGCTGGGTATCGGTGTAGGAGAATAAACGTCCCTGGAGCAGCGGATCATTCGAAAAATCAATACCCGGTACGACATGCCCCGGATGGAATGCTATCTGTTCCGTCTCTGCAAAAAAGTTATCCGTATTTTGATTCAAAATCATTTTTCCGATTATTTTCACCGGGATCTGTTCTTCCGGCCATAGTTTAGTAGGATCAAGGATATCAAAGTCGAATTTGAATTCATCTTCCTCCTTAATCATTTGCACGCCAAATTCAAATTCAGGATAATTTCCGGTATCTATCGCTTCCCACAGATCTTGTCGGTGAAAGTCAGGATTCTTCCCTGCAATTTTCTGCGCCTCATCCCAGACAAGGGATTTAACTCCCAGTACAGGCTTCCAATGAAATTTAACGAAATGGGCGACGCCTTGTTCATTTACGAAACGGAATGTGTGGACACCAAACCCTTCCATCATCCGGAAACTTCTCGGTATAGCCCTATCAGAAAGATGCCACATGACCATATGAGCCGTTTCTTCATTGTTGGCGACGAAGTCCCAAAAAGTATCATGGGCAGACGCAGCCTGAGGTATTTCGTTATGAGGCTCCGGTTTAACCGCATGGATTAAATCCGGGAACTTAATGGCATCCTGGATAAAAAATACTGGAATATTATTTCCGACCAAATCATAGTTTCCTTCCTCAGTATAAAACTTTGTAGAAAATCCCCTTACATCACGGACCGAGTCTGCCGATCCGCGGGAACCTGCCACCGTGGAGTAACGAACGAATACTGGTGTCTTAACTGAAGGGTCTTGAAGAAACTTGGCTTTTGTATATTCGGCCATCGGTTCATATACCTGAAAATATCCATGAGCACCAGATCCACGGGCATGGACAATCCGCTCAGGAATACGCTCATGGTCAAAATGAGTCATTTTTTCCCGGAAATGAAAGTCCTCCATCAAAGTTGGACCACGTGTTCCCGCTTTCAAAGAATGCTCATCCTCAGAAATACGCAAACCTTGGTTAGTCGTCATCTTTTTCCCATTATCGTGCACTCGATATTGATCCAGCTGTTGCTGCTTACTTTGCTCATCGATTCTTCCGTTTTCATTTGATTTTGTCATCCCACTCATTCCCCTCCATATCTAAGTATTCAGATTAAATCGTGTTGTATGTATTTACTTGATTCGAAATAATTGCGTTATCCTTCCTCATATACCACCTATTTTGACGGATAAACAGAATTCAGAAAAAGAAACTCCACATTTTCAAAACAGAAAAATCAATCCAGTGAGGACGTATTAGGTCGAATTATTTTGAAATTTGTTGAATTCTTCCCGTCCCCAGTTTTGAAACACTGGGGACGGAAAAACATAAAAAAAGAAGCGGAAAGACCGATATTTCGGTCTTTCCGCTTCTTTCATTCAATACTTTTTAGTTCTTAAAAGCCTCTGAAACCTTCAAAAGTTTTCCTTTTACTTTCGTATTTTTCATCACTTTCAAGACAAGCGGTCCCTTTTCATTCAATATTTCCACATAAGAAACATTATCCTGGATCGTAATGATCCCGATGTCCTCTGCATTCACTCCATCAATCTTTGCGATGGTTCCGACAAAATCTACAGCCCTGATTTTCTTTTTCTTGCCGCCATTAAAATACAGCTTCATGATTTGTTTATTCAATTGTTCACTTTTATCTTTTTTGATTTTTGGACGAGCTTCCAGTTTCGCTTCGAATTCCATTTTTTTATTGGAGATTTCCTCTTTTGAAGGAACAGTCATCTTAGGGATTTCAAAACCGATATATCCTTGAATCTCAGCAAGGAATTTGTCTTCGTACGGCGTCACAAAAGTAATGGCTTTTCCTTTTTTACCGGCACGGCCCGTTCTTCCAGTTCGATGTACGTAACTTTCCTTTTCCATTGGCAGGTCATAGTTAATCACATGGGTTATATTGTCGATGTCAATTCCACGTGCAGCAACATCTGTCGCAACCAAATAGCGGAATTCACCTCTTCTGAATTCATTCATCACTGCAAGGCGATCTTCCTGAAGCATGCCGCCGTGTATCATATCACACGGATATTCCAGTTCCAGCAGCTGTTCACATACTTGGTCTACCCTATCTTTCGTCCGGCAGAAAATGATGCAGCTATCGGGGTTTTCCGTGATGGTGACGTCTCTAAGCAGGGAAAACTTATCGTCTTCCTTCACTTCTATAAGAGCATGTTCAATCTTCTCCGTCGTTACACCCTTTGCTTTGATTTCAATATCCAAAGGATCTTTCATATATTGCTTGCATAGCTTTTTTATACTCTCAGGTAACGTAGCAGAGAATAGCATGGTTACTCTATCTTTCGGAAGCTCTTTAATAATGGCTTCCACTTGTTCAATGAAGCCCATATTCAGCATTTCATCGGCTTCATCAATAACTAAATGGGTTAAGCGTTCCAAGACGAATGTCCCTTTCTCGATATGATCCAGGACACGCCCCGGGGTTCCGACGACTACATGGCTTTTTTGTTTCAATTCCGCTTTTTGCAGTGCGAATGGATGTTTTCCATAAACCGCAGTAGCCTTTATCCTTTTAAATCTGCCTATATTCGTAATATCCTCTTTTACTTGTACAGCCAACTCACGTGTCGGTGTTAAAATAAGCGCCTGAGGCTTATTCTCCTCCCAATCGACCATTTCGCAGATCGGTATGCCGAATGAAGCGGTCTTGCCACTTCCCGTTTGGGATTTAACGACAAGATCCCTCTTTTCCAGCGCCATTGGTATCACCTCACGCTGTACTTCTGTTGGACGTTGATATCCCAAGCTTTCTAATGCCCTTACAATTTCATCGCTTAATGTATAATCAGTAAAACTCATTTCATTCATATGATAGCCTCTTTTGTTATTTAGTATGTTGCTTTATTGTTTCCATAATCGTAATTTCCTTATACAAGGTTCTATTATACGCGATATGCATCGATAAACCTTGTAATAACCAAATTCAATTGCCTTATTTCAATATAATGAAACATCCGTCTTCACTAAAACAATGGTCATCTGGATATCATGATCTGAGTTAATCAAAATGGACCCTGATTCTTTCAATATGCTAAAATATGTATGATACAAAAGCCTAAATAGGGTGTAGTTTCTAAACCGATGTCCAAAGGGAGTGCTGATTTATGATAATCGTAACGAATAGAATCAGAGTCAAAAAAGGGATGGGTGCAGTCATGGCACCAGGATTTACTGCACCAGGTCCACTTGATACTACGGAAGGCTTCGTAAAAGTAGAAGTATTATTAACGCAGAATTTGTCGGACCACGATGAACTGAGCGTAAATATGTACTGGGAAAACCTTGATAACTTTACTGCTTGGAGAAATAGTGATGCATTCAAGGCTGCACATAAACGGCCTGAACCAGGTTCCGGTGAAGCAAAAAAAGAATCTCCAATTCTAGGCAGCGAGCTTACAACGTATGAAGTCGCCTCGGTAAAGGAAATAGCTAAATAATAAAATCATGCCAAAGAGGCTGCGAAATATGCGGCCTCTTTTTGATGTTTTCTCTTAGTGATTACTGGGCTTCAGCTTTCTTGATTTGCTTGCTTCTAAGCTGGCCGCAAGCTGCATCAATATCCGTTCCATGTTCTTGGCGGATTTTACAATTTACGCCTCTCTTTTTCAGCGTATCATAAAACGAGAGAACGGACTCTTTTTCACTTCTTTGGTATTGACTATGCTCATCTACAGGATTGTATGGAATCAGGTTGACATAGAGCCGATGTTTTTTGTCCTCAAGAAGATTGGCGAGTTGCTCGGCTTCTTCTTGGTGGTCATTGACATCTTTCAATAGGATATATTCAATCGTAATTCTCCTATTCGTTTTCTCTAAATAATAATCAAGAGATTTCATCAATTTTTCTATCGGAATAGCTCGGTTTATTTTCATGATTCGTGTCCTGAGTTCATTATTCGGTGCATGCAATGAGATGGCCAGATTCACCTGTAATTGGGTATCGGTGAAATCATAAATCTTATTGGCAAGACCGCTCGTCGAAACAGTAATACGCCTAGCAGCGATAGCAAGACCCTTATGGTCCATGAGTACCTTCAAAAAGTCTATCATATTATCAAAGTTATCGAACGGCTCACCAATACCCATTACAACAACATGGCTAACAACATCCCCTTGTTCCAATTTATCCAGATGCAGTTGAACGTTCATGATTTGTTCCACTATTTCGCCGCTGGATAAATCACGGCTTTTGGCCAATAATCCACTGGCACAGAAACTGCAGCCAATATTGCAGCCCACTTGGGTGGTGACACAAACCGAAATTCCGTATTTATGCCTCATCATGACGGTTTCGATAAGGTTTCCATCCTGTAATTTAAACAAGAACTTGATTGTTCCATCCGCTGATTCTTGCTTTACGTGCTCAGTCAAAGTCTGGATGACAAAGTGCTCTTCAAGTAATTTTATGCACTCTTTATTAACATCCGTCATTTCAGAGAAATTCGTCACACGTGTTCTATAAAGCCACTCCCAGACTTGGGAAGCTCTGAATTTTTTATGGCCATGATCCGAAAGCCATGATGTCAATTGTTCGAATGTTAAACCATAAATGGACTCTTTATTCATTCGTTACCCTCTTTTCATTACATTAAGATTTAATATTTTAACCCATTAACCTTACGGGGGATTTCCCCGGAATTAGTTCCATCATTTATGATATGGTTCATTTCTATTTATCCGAAAAGCCCGATATATTTGCTCCACTAGAACCAATTTCATTAATTGGTGCGGAAAGGTCATTTTCGAGAAGGAAAGGGCATAATCACTTCTTGATAACACCTCAGTGCCAAGCCCAAGCGACCCGCCTATAATAAAGGCAATTTTGCTCTTTCCATAGGTGGCGAGCTGATCCAAATGAGTGGCCAGCTGCTCTGAAGTAAGCTGTTTTCCATTGATTTCAAGCGTTATTACGTAGGTGTCCGGGCTGACTTTCGCCAGGATTCGTTCACCCTCCTTTTGCTTTACAATGTCCATGTCCGCTGCACTCAGGTTCTCCGGAGCTTTTTCATCCGGTACTTCGACAAGTTCTATATTAGCATAGGCGCTTAACCTTTTTGTATATTCAGCAATTCCTTGCTTTAAGTATTTTTCCTTTAGCTTGCCAACAGTAATAATCGTTATTTTCATATATATCCTCTAGCTTTCATTATGTTTTTACTATCAATTGTTGGATTTGCTCACCTATTATCATACCTTACAGTGACCTATAAGCAAAACAAGCATATCCTTTCCAATTTTTAATGCTTTTAAAATAAAAACCGCTGCCCCTGAAAGTGGCAACGGTAACCTTCATTTTTTTTAATGTGTATTGAAGAAATTGGGCTGGACTTAGTTCTGATCCGATAAAGAATGATGTTGCTTATTCGTACAACCAAAAGCTTGAATCTAAACCATTCCACCCGCCGCTTCATTTTTCGGAAAATGTTAAGAACAGGTTACAAACATGTTATCCACAAAAGTTATCCACATATCCACAAAATCTATCCACATCTTGTATGGGAATATTAGTTCCCTACTAGATATATTGCCACGTTTCGACAATATTCACAGGTTGTTGATAACTGATTTTCTTCGGGAACCAGCGTTAAAACAGGATAGGTTTCACATTCGTATACCACTTCATCCAGCGCCATGTCCACGTGTTCCTGACAGCAATATAATTTCATCTTTCATATCTCCTTTCCCACTCATTATTCCCGTACTTCTATTCCCAATTATCCACAAGTTACTTGAGATCTTTAATCTAAGTATATATCCACAGGTAATCGTAACAAAAAATAAGAAAATCGCAAGGAAATAGAAAGGACAGGAGGCATTTTTTCCCCCTGTCCTTTTGTGCTTTTAAATTTCGCTGCTTGAAAGTTTGACTTCCGTAGTTTCTTTCTTTCCGTCACGGTAATAAATGATTTTAACTTTATCACCGATTTTCTTTTCGTTGTAAAGGTATTTTCGTAATTCCACAACGTCATGAATTTTTTCATTATCCATTCCAACAATGACGTCAAATTCCTTCAATCCTGCTTTGGATGCTGGAGAGTTGCTTTGAACCCCTGTTATTGCAACGCCAGATGTAACTTTTCTTGGTAACTTTAATGTATTTTGTTGATGGTATTGGGAAATCTCTTCTACAGATGCCAAATTCACACCCAAGAAGGCACGTTTCACTTCACCAAATTCCTCTATATCATTAATAATCGGTATAACTGAATCGATCGGAATGGAAAGACCGATTCCTTCCACTGCATTTTCCGCAATCTTCATCGAATTTATTCCGATGACCTGCCCTGACATATTAACGAGTGCCCCCCCGCTGTTACCTGGGTTAATCGCCGCATCGGTCTGGATGACCTCCGCATTCCAATCCACTTGTCCGTCCTCATTGATATCCACCTCTATCGTCCGCTCCAATCCGGAGATGATCCCTTGTGTGACCGATCCAGAGAATTGGAGGCCTAATGGATTACCAATGGCAATTACGGGCTCCCCAGGTTTCAATTTGCTGGATTTTCCGAATTCAGCAATGGTTTTGATTTTATCACCATTCACGACAACGACAGCTAAATCTGTCCATGGGTCACTACCTTGTAGTTCAGCTGGCAATTTAGTGCCATCACTTAATGTCACTTCCAGTTCATTAGCGCCTTCAATGACGTGATTATTCGTGACGATATAGGCTTTGCCCCCATCTTTTTTGTAGACGACTCCAGAACCAGTGCCGGCTTCTGCCGAACTGTCCTCGGCGTTGCTCCCTTGACCCCAGAAGTTTGTTTTCTGAATGTTAGTGATCCCGACCACTGCGTCGCTGGCCTTATCAACAGCATTGGTGACAGCACTTGTTACATCAAGAGTAAGGTTTTGCTGGGACTGCTTTGCAGGCTCATTCTCCGTTGATTTCCCCGTTGTAATTTCGTTATCATCGTTATTTAACAGCCCACTTCCCGGTAAAATAAGTAAGGCCCCGATGATGACGCCCCCCAAGCCTGCTAGAAAATAGCCCGTATAGCCTCTTTTCCGTTTATTTTGGTTCTCACCATTCTGATCATAATAACCCAAGACCGCCCCATCCTCTCATTTTAGGAATAAATTATAGCAATTCTATTGTTTGGTATCCTCTCTCAATTATACTCAATTACCGAATTTTTTCTAAAAAAATGAATGCTTTTATTTAAGGGGAAACGTAAAATTGACTAGTATACAGCCATTTTCCTTTTACCTATACAGTTCTAACCAAACGGTACCCCTTTTAATCCGATTCGTAACTTACGAACTGAAATTTTTAAAAATAAAAAAGGAATGAACAAGGTATCCCTCATCCATTCCTTTTATTTATAACGTAACAAGTTCCGTTGGTCTTTTCGGGTCTGTATCATATAAGGAAAATTGTTCGCCAACGATGATTCCCTTTGTCTTTAACGTCTGTTCCACCGACATTCTTGCTAGATCCTTCATATTGTTATCAAGGCTTAAGTGGGCCAAGTAAATCCGCTTGGTCTTATCACCAGCCACTTCACTCATTGCAAGGGCAGCGTCTTCATTACAAACATGTCCGACATCGCTTAAAATCCGGCGCTTGATGCTCCATGGATATTTTCCCATCCTCAGCATAGACACATCATGGTTACTTTCAAATACGTAAGCATCGGCATTTGAGATGATTCCTTTCATCCGATCACTTACGTACCCTGTATCGGTAATGACCACAAGTTTCTTATCCTCATGATGAAAGACGTAAAACATCGGCTCTGCCGCATCATGTGAAACGCCAAAAGATTCTATATCAAGACTGCCGAACGTTTTAACCTGTTCCATTTCAAATGTGAATTTTTGTTCGGTTGCAATTTCACCGATTGATCGATCCATGGCATTCCATGTTTTTGCATTCGCATATATCGGGAGTTTATGTTTTCTGGCAACCACGCCAAGACCTTTAATATGGTCGCTGTGTTCATGGGTAACAAGGATACCGGATAGCTTCGACATATCACGGCCTATATCCTGAAACAATGCTTCCAGGGCTTTACCGCTTAAGCCGGCATCGACAAGGAAAGATTGATCCTCCGTTTCCACGAAAAAGGCATTTCCTGTACTCCCGCTTGCGAGAACACTAAAATGCATTGTCATCTTTACTCACTCCAGTATTTTTTCTTCTGTATTCAATTCAATGACCTCTCCATCAAAAGCATTCACGAAGAGATCCGTTTCGTCATCAATGACCACCCACCATGTTGGCACAAGTAAATGTGACACAGATGTCGTCTGCAGCGAATTGTAAAAGCCCAGTTTTACATTCGTAACTTTGCTTTTGGGATCAATATCACCATTATCATACAATTCTCTAATGGCAGTTAAAGCAGATACCAATTCTTTAGGTTTATTGAATTTTTCGATCCCCTCTAAATACATCTGTTCGTAGGAAACGATTTCACCCTTCTTGTTCAGATATAAAGTGACCTTCCCCTTACTATTATTATAAAACATCTTTTTATCTGCCACTTGATAGCAGATGATGGTCTGGTTGATTTCATCATAGCTCCAAAAATGATACTCACTTCCATTTAAAATATACTCCTTCAGGAATATATCAAGGTCTGCAGCATTAATTTCCGCTTTCATGCCAACCGGTATCTTAAATGTACCCACAAGCTTCTTATCATCGATAATTTTTGCTTTTTGGTTTTTCAGGTGCTCAATATCCTTCTTCTCGAAATTCTTGCTTTGGGCAATCAGGAATTGATCCTTCAACTTTTGTTTCGGAAGTAGGGCTTCTATTGAAATCTCATCTTCTTTCAACAGTTCTTCCGTTGAGGACTCCGTGAAACTTTCATATTGGGAGTCATTAATCTTTTCCAGGAATTGATAAAGAAGAAAAATATTCAAAATGAAGAAAACCATGATGAAAATCGACTTTGTATTATTCCAATCCACTTTGATCGCCTCCCGTATCTTCTTCAAAAGGCACCATAAACCATTTATCGCCGATACGATAATACCAAGTGGGATCGAGTGTAACTAGTGTTACAAGTTTGGAATCCAGAGATTTATCCAGTTTATAGCCAATCGAGATGTCCTCCACGCTTTTGAAATCGATATTATCTTTCGATTTCAGCTTATTCAATACTTCTCTACCACTTTGTAAAGTCTTTACCGATTCTTCTGACGGGAGGACTGAGTCAAGTGAAAAGTATGGGCGGTCATAGCTATAAATTTCTTCTTTCCCCCAAATTTGCTCGATTTCTGTCATTCCAGATTCATTGAAGGCCGGATAACCATTTACGAATAAGCGGAATACCACTCGTTGTTGATTCTCCGACATATAGGCAAAGCGATAATTGTTATCTTCCCAACCGTCATGATCATTGATGAAATCAATACTTTTTTGCAAAAGGTCACTGGGACTGCCAAATAACTTGCTCTTTTGTGCCGGATTGATATAAGAAATTAGGTAATGATCTTTATTGACCGTCATAAGTCTTGTTCCATCCGTGTATTCCTCACCGACCGAAACGGAGTCCTGGCGTACGAACTTCGGAAAAATAAATAACGCATTTTTCAAGTTTCCAATATCCAAATAGTCAATATAATATTCAAGTCTGTTGATCTCCACTGGCTTTACCGGAACGAACAGCGTCCTTTTGCTGTTTATGGTTTCGGCTGTGTATTCAGGGTGCTTATCGTATGAACCCCTATAAAATGAATCCATGAAATTCCTTAGTTTTTTAGAGTCGACCATCCCTTGATAAATCTTCTCTTGATCGTAGGAAACAAAATAAACGGCAGATTCATTACCACTGATATCCTTTTGTTTAATGATGATTCGATCGAATGAAAATCCAGGCACTTCCTTATCCGTTATATTCAATACCGTTTTATAAAGAGCGATGGGTATATCATCGGAAAATTCGATTTCAATCGACCCATCTTCATGGACAAAATCGTCAAATTTCCTTTGCAGCCTTTTTACGGATACCTCTTTTATGTCGCTGAAACGCCATTGCGAAAATTCTTTTTCCATTTCATTTATTTCTACCGGATTGGAAGTCTGGAAATGCTGTCCATTGCCATGGAAAAGGATACTGACTGGTTTAATGACATCACTGACAATCTGGACATCGCTTTTAATCTTTATAAATTCCGACGATTGTTCAAATGGATCATATTCAGGCTCGTATGTCCAAATGCTCCATGTCAAAAAAATGCTTGTCCCGATCAAAATAACCAGTATGATGCTTTTTGCACGTTCAAAATTCATGACCAATCATCCTCTTCTTCCTGTTCGTAAGGAAGTGTAAAGAACACAGTAGTTCCTTTTCCATCCACACTTTCCGCCCATATTTTCCCGCCATGCGCCACGACCATCTCTTTTGCAATCGCTAAACCAAGCCCTGTCCCGCCTAAGTTACGGGCCCTTGCTTTATCCACACGATAGAAGCGGTCGAATATTTTATCAATGACGTTTTTCGGGATACCCACTCCTTGATCTGTAATGCTCACAATGATAAAGCCATCAGATGCCCTGACGCGGAAAGTCACTTGACCCCCTTCAGGTGAGTACTTTAAGGAGTTGGAGATTACATTATAGAGAACCTGGGTGATTTTATCTTCATCAATATCCACAAAATAAGCTTCCTTCGGCAAATCACGTTTAAACGTGATGTCATCATTTTTCGTCATTTCAAAACGATCGATGATGTGGTCATAGAATTTATTGAAATTCACCCAGCCCGTTTTAAGCCTGTAATCTTTACTGTCCATTTTCGAAAGCTGTAACAGATCATTAACAAGCCTGATCATTCGCTCCGTTTCATTTTGGGTCACGCTTAAAAAGGATGGAGCGATTTCCTCGTCCTTCCATGCACCTTCAGCCAATGCTTCCAGGTAACTTCTCATCGTCGTTAACGGTGTTCGCAGTTCATGTGATACATTGGCAACAAACTCCCTGCGTTCGCTCTCGATTTTTTCCTGCTCTGTTATGTCATGCAAAACAGTAATCAAACCATTGACGAATCCCGTTTCCTTTTGAATGACCGAAAAGTTCCCCCTCAAAATGAAAGGCCGATTTTTTTTGCTGTAATCAAGGATAATGGACTCTCGCTCTTCCAGTAAATCCTCAAATCTATATTCTTCTTCAAGACCTAAAACCTCAATGATCGGTTGGTTCATGACGGTTTCACTCGAGACATTCAATAATTGTGCCGCCGGTTCATTAATCAAGTTCACCCGACCACGCCTGTCCGTTGAAATTACGCCATCCGTCATATTGGAAAGTACAGAAGAAAGCTTGCGCCGCTCTCCTTCTGTGCTTGATTGCGACTCTTGAAGCTTTTTGGTCAAATTATTGAAAGTGACGGCAAGCTGGCCAATTTCATCATCGCCATATACCCTAACTTTTCTGGAGAAATTCCCTTTCGCCATCACCAGGGCCTGTTTTCTCATATCGGACATTGGCCTTGTGATCGTTCGTGCGAGCAGGATCCCCAAGATGGCCGTAATGACTAGGGCGATGGCCGTACCTGTCATGAAGATACTATTGATTTCATCCATCTGCTCAAAGACATTTTCCATCTCTGCTATTACATAGACGGCGCCAATGACCTCCTCATTTGCTTCAATGGGTGTCGAAAGTACCCAGAGCCGCCTGCCTGTTTTCTTGTCCCGAAATACATCACTATCTTCTTTTCCATAAATGAGTGTATTTTTAATAAGGACCTCTGTTGTCTTCTTCCCTACAATATCCTGGTTACTTGGGGCTGAAGTTCCGATCACACGTCTGCTGCGGGTGTCGATGACACGTACTTCCGAAATATCATTCGATGAATTATCCCGGTCTTTCAATATCGTATCAATCGCTTCTTCGAGGGTCGGATCTTCCTCTCCCCTCTCTTTTTCCATTTCCTCACCAATACTGTAGGTAAGCAGGTTAACGTGACCTTTAATTGATTTCGTAAAGTTCCCGACAAGATTTTCTTCCAATTCCCCAACAAAATATACCCCGATTATTTGCATTGCTACGAAAATGAGCAATACATAAATCAGAACAAATTTAAAATGAATTGAGCGAAAAAAACCAACCTTTTTCATAGAAACTACTCCTGTTCAGGGTTACGCAGGTAATAACCGACCCCTCTTCTAGTTACAATCCAGCCAGGATGGCTTGGATTGTCTTCAATCTTCTCACGAAGACGTCTGACCGTTACATCGACCGTCCGCACATCACCAAAATAATCATAGCCCCACACGGTTTGTAATAAGTGCTCCCTTGTCATGACCTGACCGATGTGCTTCGCTAAGTAATGAAGCAACTCAAATTCGCGATGCGTTAATTCAATCGTATCGCCCCGCTTGGATACCACATAGGCATCCGGATGGATAGTGAGCGTTCCTATCGTAATTTCCTTCGGTTCATTTTCTTGATCGGGAACTGGAACAGCTTGCTGACGTCTTAGGTTCGCCTTAACTCGGGCAATTATTTCCCGGGTACTAAATGGCTTTGTCACATAGTCGTCTGCACCAAGCTCCAATCCTAAGACCTTATCAATCTCTGAATCTTTTGCCGTTAACATGATGATCGGCGTTTCATACTTCTTCCTTACTTCCCTGCAAACTTCCATGCCATCGCGCTGCGGTAGCATGATATCAAGTAAAATCAAATCGGGTTGCCGTTCTTCTACCATTTTGAGGGCTTCATTGCCATCATAAGCACAAAAAACTTCATAGCCTTCTTTTTTCAGATTGAATTGTAATATATCAGCAATTGGCTTTTCGTCATCCACTACCAGAATCTTTTTATCCATGTACTTATCTCCTTTTTAATAACTGAACTGAATCTATTAAAAACCATGTCCTTATCCGGGACCTTATTCACTTTTCCTTCTGCTTGCACAACCCGGCAACCTAGTTTTAGCAAAGTTACATATATATACCCAGTAAAAGGGGCTGAACACCGGAATGAAAGCAAATTGTCTCTATTCTACTTTATCATTTTATAGGCATTAAATCACCTTTTTCCTATTATTCTCATCTATGTATGAAGCAAAGAAGTCTTCGAATAATTTTCGAAGACTTCCATCGATTACTGGCTTATATAGTTTAGCGGATTAACGAGAGACCCGTTTTTATATATTTCAAAGTGGAGGTGGACACCGGTCGAGTTACCTGTTGAACCCATCATGCCAATTTTCATGCCTTTTTCAATCTTTTGTCCTGCTTGTACATCTATTGAATCCAAATGGGCATATACTGTCTTATACCCGTTATTATGATTGATCGTTATCTTATTTCCATATCCTCCGGAGTTTCCGGCAGTTTCGATTATCCCATGATCTGCTGCCGTTATCGTCCTGGTGGCTGGCCGGGCAATATCTATACCTTTATGCAGTTTCCCCCAGCGCTGACCCTGCTTACTGGAAATATAGCCCCCATCTGCAGGCCAGGAATATGTACCGCTGCCCTGTGAAGGAATGACCTTGGTGCCTTTTCTGGTGATTTCTGTTTTGGCTTTTTCCGTGACTTCTTTTTTTGCGATCGTTTCACTGATTTTCTTTCCATTTGTTTCGGATACATTATAGGTGAACGCAAGAATCCCCTCATTCCCTATTTGTTCAGTAATGAGCTCGCCCTTTGGAAGTTCGTCATCCTCCTTCACTTTCTTTTCAAAAGGAATCCTCTCTTCCTTAAATACTTCTCTTTCTACCATTACGTTCACATAGGGGATACGTTGGGTCACAGAGAGACGCTCGCCCTCTTTTACACCTTTGTTCTCATCCTGTCCCGGATTTAGCTCCAGCAGTTGATCCAGGTCCATATCATGGCTAGTGGCAATGGCTTCAAGATCCTCATCTTCCTTAGCCTCATAGCTCGTCGTTCCTTCCTTTCCTTCTTCAATCATGGAAAGGGTTTCATCGACGCTCTTGATTTCGTCTGGATATACCATTGTCTCTTTAAACGTGACTGGAAGTGAAAATTCGATGTCCAGAATTCTACTTCCTGGCTCTTTTAACGGATCCGCATCTTTTTCACTTTCCTTTTTACCTGATTCATATTCAGCGTATTCCTTTTCATTCACATATAATAAAGTGATTTTCTCCAAAACGTCCTCGGCATCTTCCTTTGACGCAACATAAGCGACCGCCTGATTATCTATGTCGATTTCATAAGCCTCTGCCTTCACATTCAACTGATCTAGAATCCCCTTAACAGTCTGATCCTCTTTTACCTCTTCATCGAATACCTCTTCAGGCACAAACGTCAGCTGTGTCTCCTTTTCGAATGTTAAGTCCGGATAATCTTCCTGTGCTTCATCTACCTTATTGGCTACGATCTTTTCGATTTCCGTTTCATCCGTCACACTTCCGACGAACTCATCGTTAAGATAAACATGCTGTATGGTTGCAGTATCCGATATCCCAGCAGCAGTTGCCCGATTTCCTGCAAGCATTAAAATGACGGAAACCATCAACAGGATGATCCCCTTGCCTTTTGAGCTAAACATATATTGTCCTCCTTAACGGCTCAGTCACCAATTAAGAAACTAATCAATTTTATTTTGAGATTTATTAGTCCAATTTAAATATCCGCATGCTTATGACTGATTTCTATAATGATTTTTATCACTCATAACTCTACCATATTAAGAAAAAAAACAAGAAATAGACTTCATAATGTAATGGAACTGTATAAATCGTGACAACATGTACCAATAAATATAGGAATGGGGAAAGTTCAATAAACTGCAGAAAAGGGAGTTGGCCTAGGCCCAGTAAGGTTAAAGGCGAGTAATAAACCAAATTGGTCGAAATTGGTATGTTACAAATCGTTAACAATCTATTAACAAGATTTCATTCAAAATACATCTGGACGCAAAACAAAAAAACGCCCTAAAGGAAAGGCGTTTATAAAAGGATGGCTCAGGACGGAATCGAACCGCCGACACAAGGATTTTCAGTCCTTTGCTCTACCGACTGAGCTACTGAGCCAAATATTCTATTTTAGAAAAAAAATAAAATGGCGGTCCCGACGGGAATCGAACCCGCGATCTCCTGCGTGACAGGCAGGCATGTTAACCGCTACACCACGGGACCAGTAAAGCATTTATATAAAGAAGTGACCCATACGGGATTCGAACCCGTGTTACCGCCGTGAAAGGGCGGTGTCTTAACCGCTTGACCAATGGGCCGGAAAAAATGGTGAGCCATGAAGGATTCGAACCTTCGACCCTCTGATTAAAAGTCAGATGCTCTACCAACTGAGCTAATGGCTCGTACTAAGGAAATGTTTCTTTTCAGGATGTTAACTTAACATCCGTATCTTTTTAATGGCTTGTTCTATTGTGACGACGCTTTTGATAATATCATGGTTTATATAGTTTAGGCAATAGTTTTTTGAAATAAAATTATTTTTTTCTTATATTTTTTCATTTTCCAACAGTTTAATCCATTCATTGGGTATCCCGGACCTTCCGAACGTGACATATAATGCATGGATGTTAATAACGAAAGAAGAGCCGGCAAAAAAGCCAGCTCCTTTTTCAAGAATTACGCTAGACGCCAAGGGCTTCTCACGACATTTGTTTGGTTACGGTCAGGACCAACAGAGAAAGTGGTCAAAGGAATGCCTACCAATTGAGATACGCGCTCTACATAGTGGCGAGCGTTCTCTGGAAGCTCATCCAATGATTTGCAACCTGTGATATCTTCTGACCAGCCTGGTAGTTCTTCATAGACTGGTTTACATTCGCCAATCGCTTTCAAAGTCGCTGGAACTTCATGAATGATCTCGCCTTTGTATTCATAAGCCACACAAATTTTGACCGTATCAAGACCTGATAATACGTCAATTGAGTTCAATGATAAATCGGTAATCCCGCTGACACGGCGAGCATGGCGAACGACAATAGCGTCAAACCAGCCTACACGACGCGGTCTGCCTGTAGTTGTACCATATTCACGGCCAATTTCCCGGATTTGGTTGCCGACTTCATCATGCAATTCTGTAGGGAAAGGACCATCGCCCACACGGCTTGTATATGCTTTACATACTCCAACCACATGGTTGATTTTCGTAGGACCTACACCAGAACCGATCGTAACTCCACCTGCAACCGGGTTAGATGAAGTGACGAATGGGTATGTTCCTTGATCGATATCAAGCATGACACCTTGTGCCCCTTCGAATAATACCCGTTTTCCTTCATCAAGTGCGTCATTCAATACAACGGATGTATCACAAACATATTTCTGCACTTGTTGTCCGTACTCATAGTATTCTTCCAAGATATCCTCGATTTTGAAACCTTCCGTTTCGTAGAAACGTTCAAACATACGATTTTTTTCGACAAGATTTTGAGACAATTTTTCCTCGAAAATTTCACGGTCCAAAAGGTCTGCCATGCGGATTCCGTTACGAGCAGCTTTGTCCATATATGCAGGGCCGATTCCCTTTTTAGTCGTTCCAATTTTGTTGGCGCCTTTACGGTCTTCTTCGACTTCATCCAATTTGATATGGTAAGGAAGAATGACATGTGCACGGTTTGAGATACGAAGATTATCCGTACTCACCCCATGGCTATGTAAATAAGCAAGCTCCTCTACAAGAGCTTTTGGATCAACCACCATACCATTTCCAATGACACAAATCTTATCACTATAAAAAATCCCTGACGGAATTAAATGCAGTTTATAGGTAACGCCGTTAAATTTTATTGTATGCCCTGCATTATTCCCACCTTGATAACGAGCGATGGCTTCCGCATTCTGGGATAGAAAATCTGTTATTTTACCTTTACCTTCGTCTCCCCATTGTGTACCGACTACTACAACTGATGACATCTGAATAAAGCACCTCCAAAGGTTCACGTAATACCGATCATTTTAACCGGTTCTTATCAAACAAACCTATTTTATCAATAATCCAAACTGGAAGTCAATACAAAATCCGAACAATACACTTTTCAATAAATACTTTGTTCGTAAATATGAGAAAATTCTTTCAGGCTTTACATTGGGTTTTGGATTGTCAATCATTATTGTACCCTTTGATTTCTTTTTCTATTATCATAAAGCCCCTTCCTTTTCCAAAAACAGAGAAAGCCCGCCATTGCAAAAATGGCAGGCAGTTCCCTATGCGCCGGGAGACATCGAATCGTCATCGAAGCGGCGTTCGAGGTTAACGAATTTATTATATTCTTTTACGAAAGCAAGCGAAACCGTGCCTACTGGACCATTACGCTGTTTCGCTATAATGATTTCGATGATATTTTTATTCTCGGATTCTTTATCATAATAATCATCACGGTATAAGAATGCGACGATATCGGCATCTTGCTCGATACTCCCGGATTCCCTGATATCAGACATCATCGGACGCTTATCCTGACGCTGCTCCACTCCCCGCGATAGCTGGGAAAGGGCGATGACGGGCACTTTAAGTTCACGAGCGAGCGCTTTGAGTGAACGTGAAATCTCGGATACCTCTTGCTGACGGTTGTCGCCTGAACGACCATCGCCTTGAATTAACTGCAGGTAATCGATCAATATCATGCCAAGGCCATGTTCCTGCTTCAAACGACGGCATTTTGAACGGATTTCACCAATCCTCACACCAGGCGTATCATCGATATAAATGCCGGCATTCGACAAGCTTCCCATCGCCATCGTCAGTTTACGCCAATCCTCATCAGTTAAGGAACCTGTACGTAAATTCTGAGCGTTGATATTTCCTTCAGCACAGAGCATACGCATAACGAGCTGCTCTGCACCCATTTCAAGACTGAAAATCGCTACATTCTCCTCCGTTTTGGTCGCAACGTTTTGAGCGATATTCAATGCAAAAGCGGTTTTACCAACCGAAGGACGGGCACCCACTATGATGAGGTCATTACGTTGGAACCCTGCTGTCATTCGATCCAGTTCAGCGAACCCTGTCGGTATCCCCGTGACATCCCCTTTACGGGTAGTCAAAATTTCTATATTATCGTACGTCGCAACCAATACATCCTTAATATTTTGAAAAGACCCGGAATTCTTACGCTGGGCCACTTCCATGATCGTTTTTTCTGCTTCCCCGAGCAGCTCCTCGACCTCGTCCTCGCGACTGTAGCCTTCCTGAGCGATGTTGGTCGCTGTCCTGATCAAACGACGCAGCAATGACTTCTCCTCGACGATGCGGGCATAATATTCAATATTGGCCGCGGTAGGCACCGATCCGGCCAATTCACTTAAATAAGAAACTCCGCCAACTTCTTCAAGGTTTTTTGTCGCGGCCAATTCCTCTGTCACCGTAATCAAATCGACAGCTTTTCCTTCGTCATTCAATTTAAGCATCACATTAAAGATTTTTTGATGAGAGCTTCTGTAAAAATCCTCTGGAATCAAAACTTCCGATGTAACGGTCAATGATGAGGGCTCAAGGAAAATGGCTCCTAGCACTGCCTGTTCAGCTTCTATATTTTGAGGGGGAATCCTATCCTGAAATTGTTCTATCATATCTTAAAACCTCCCAATCTAAGAGGATACCTTTTATATGTTTCTAGTAAAAAAGAAAAAAGTGAAAGGACAACCTGCCCAATCACATTTTTCGTCTATCTCTATTTTATCAATTTTTCGCAGATATGAAACAGCTAAAATTAGTTAATTTCTTTCACATGCACAGTCAGTGTCGCAGTGACTTCAGGATGAAGCTTGACTGGAAGCTTTGTATGTCCTAAAGAACGGATGCCGTCAGCAAGCTCCATTTTACGTTTATCAACCTTGATACCGTGTTTTTTCTGAAGCTCTGATGCAATTTGTTTAGTCGTGATGGAACCGAATAAACGCCCGCCCTCACCGGCTTTGGCAGATATTTCAACCGTTAATTTCTCAAGCTGCACTTTCAATTCTTCAGCATGCTGCAGCTCTTCTGCTGCAAGTGATTCTTCTTTATTTTTCTGAGCTTCCAAAGTTTTTACATTTGTATTATTTGCTTCAACGGCCAATCCTTGTTTAATCAGGAAATTATGTGCATAACCATCTGCAACATTTTTAACTTCCCCTTTTTTCCCTTTACCTTTAACGTCTTTAAGAAATATTACTTTCATTCTTTTTGTCCCCCTTCTAAATATTCATCAATAGCTGTTTTTAATCGACTTTCGGCTTCATCAATGGAGCAAACCTGTTGAGTGGCGGCATTTGTTAGATGTCCGCCTCCATTCAACATTTCCATGATCACCTGTACATTGATATCACCAAGAGAACGTGCACTTATGCCAACTGTATCATCAGATCGCTTAGCCATTACAAAGGAAGCGACAACGCCGTCCATGGTCAATAGGGTGTCCGCAGCCTGAGCAATGAGCACCTGATTATGAACCTGATCGGTTTTTGCCGAGGCAATGGCAATTCCCTTTTTATAAAAAATGACTTCCTCAATGAGCTTCGAACGTTTGATATAGGTGTCCACGTCTTCTTTTAAGAATTTCTGGACAAGTACCGTATCAGCTCCATGCGCCCTTAGATAAGAGGCTGCATCGAAAGTACGCGAACCCGTTCTTAAGGTGAAGCTTTTCGTATCGACGATAATGCCTGCAAGAAGCGCCGTCGACTCCAGCATATCAATCTTTGAGCGTTTCGGCTGATATTCAAGCAGTTCGGTTACAAGCTCTGCTGTTGAAGATGCATATGGCTCCATATAGACGAGCAATGAGTTCTTGATGAACTCCTCACCCCGGCGATGATGGTCGATGACTACAACCTTATCGATCCTATTCAATAACCGCTCTTCAATTACCATGGAAGGTTTATGTGTATCGACCACAACCAGCAAGGTCTCATCCGTAATCATTTCAAATGCATCATCAGGTGTTATGAACCGGGCATACAGCTCTTCTTTATTTTTGATCTCTTCCATTAAACGAAGGACACTGCTATCGAGCTGCTGGGTGTCGATGACAATATAGCCTTCACGTTCATTCATCTGGGCAACCTTCAAGATGCCGATCGCTGAACCGATTGCGTCCATATCCGGGTTTTTATGGCCCATCACAATGACTTTATCGCTATCAAGGACTATATCCTTCAACGCATGGGAAATGACACGTGCACGGACTCTCGTGCGTTTTTCCATCGGATTGGTTTTGCCGCCATAAAATTTCACTTTTCCATTCGCTTGCTTTATCGCTACTTGGTCACCGCCCCGTCCAAGGGCGAGATCCAAGCTGGACTGTGCAAGCGTACCTAGTTCCGGTAAGGATGACACGGCCGAGCCGACCCCGATGCTAAGGGTCAATGGTACATTTTGCTTGGCCGTCGTTTCCCTGATTTCATCCAAAATCGAGAATTTGCCCTTCTCAAGCTGATGAAGGATATGCTCATTGAAGACAGCAATGAATCGTTCCGAGGAAACCCGTTTAAAGAAAACGCCATTATCCCTTGCCCATTTATCAAGAAGTGAGGTAACCAAGCTATTAATGCTGCTTTTACGCTGATCATCCATACCCTGTGTCAAATCATCATAATTATCAAGAAGAATGATCGCAATTGCTGTCCGCTCATCTTCATATAATTTCTCAATTTCCACTTGCTCCGTCACATCAAAAAAGTAAAGAAGCCTTTCATCACGCTTATGGACCACCTTGAATTTCCGATCGTGGAGCGTAAGCGTCTCCGTCTCGATCTCTTGCTTGATCAACGGCACTATCGAGTCCGCAACATCGTATAGCGATCTTCCTGCCAAGGAGTCTTCACTAAAACAAGAAGCCAGGAATGGATTGGTCCATTCAATGTAATAATCCTCATTAAAGAGCATGATCCCAATTGGCATTTCCAATAACGCTTCCTCGCCCACCTTCTTTAAACGATAGGATAAAGTCGTTATATACTCTTCTGTCTTTCGTTGCTTTTTTTCTACCATTCTTAATGTTAAATAAAATAAACCAGCAAGAATCAATAGTCCAACAAGTGCAATAACCCAATTATAATAAGCCAGTACGCCCAAAAGTAAAACGACTGCAGCCAGCACCCCATACAATGGGGACTTAATCGAGTATTCTTTCAAATAAGATGGCATAGTTTCAGCTCCTAAAAGCATCTGTTTTACAAAAAAATCTTCTATTCCTTTTTCTTGATTGTCTCCCTAAAAGGAAAGCCTAAATCTATTATACCTAAAAATCGAACGGCCGTCGTAATAATCGGAATTGGCAGCAGCAAAGAAAAAACCACGATTAAAACAGGTATGGCCTTAGCCCAAGACTTAACATGAGCGATATAGAATATCAGGGAATATCCTTGTAATAAAATGAAGAACTGCAGTATGAAAAATAGGTTCGTTATGGTCATATATACAAAACTGTTCTTGTCCGTATTCACAAAAAGAGCAAGAAGCATCGTAATTAAATAATACCATAAAAGGCTTTTCGGGAGTCGCAGATCTCGAAAATGGGGCCATTTTAACGCCTTATCACTGAATCTCTTCACAATGGGATGCGCCGCAAAGAAAATCAATAAAACCATGATGACGGACATCAAGACGAACAAACTTGGCATCAGCGTGTTCATCATATCGAGTGATTCATACAACCTCTTTTTGACTTGTTCCGTCGGTGCCTGTCCAAAAGAATCCATTATGCCGATAGTATTTTCGAGGGACCCCTCTGCCATGTTCATCGATTCTTCTATGTAATTAACATCCGTTATCAATACTGAAGCTGCATATATTAATAAAATGCCTCCCAGGAAGACAAGGACTGCGCTTATGAACATAGGTGCCATCGGTTTGTCCTTTTTCAAAAAATAGCCGATTGCGATTCCCGTTGCCCCCATGAGCAAGGTCAGCGGAACAGACAATATCGTCCCGATGAGGATTGACAATAACGAGGCTACAAATAAGTAACCAAGGCTCCACGATAACTTTTGTTTGATTGTAACAAGTATGAATGGAATGGGTAAAAAGAATGTAGTGAAAATACCCAATAGTGGGATTTGAATGGTGATGAACAATAAAATGCAATATAATGCCAAAAGGGCTCCGCCCTCGGCAATCCGTCTCCCGCTATTCATCTTTATTTCACCCCCTGTTATTATTGATGTCTTATCTCCATCTTTATATTGTATCCGTTACGGCCAGGATATTTCAAACATCACATTCTTTTTTAGGATATGATTATTTTTTCTGAGGAAAACGTCCGGATAACTTCCTTTTGAAATAAAAAAACCGCAATTCAGCGGTTTTTAGGCATAAGTGACAACTTATAAAAAAGGCACATTAAGGATAACTCCTCAATGTGCCAATTTATTATTCACCAGATACATATGGTAGTAATGCCATAGTACGTGAGCGTTTAATAGCAATCGTTAATTTACGTTGATATTTAGCGCTTGTGCCAGTTACACGACGTGGTAAAATTTTACCGCGTTCTGAGACGAATTTTTTAAGAAGATCTACATCTTTGTAATCAATTTTAGTGATTCCGTTAGATGTGAAATAACAAACCTTTTTACGCTTACCGCGTCCTTTACGTCCACCCATTGCCATAATAAATTTCCCTCCCTGCATTTTAAATTTTCATTTTAAACGGCTGTTTAAAACGGAAGATCGTCATCTGAAATGTCGATTGTCTTACCGTCATTTGCAAACGGATCATCATCTACACGAGTGTAGTTGTTATTGCTCCGTTGATTCTGATTAGGATTTTGTCCATACGAATTGTTGTCATTTCCGTTATTATTACCATAACTTTTTTGACCCCCACCGTAAGAACCGCCTTCATTTCTTTCACCCGCTGAACTGCTTCGTGGTTCAAGGAATTGAACGCTCTCAGCCAGAATCTCCGTCACATATACGCGTTTGCCGTCTTGTCCTTCATAATTACGTGTTTGGACACGTCCATCCACGCCAGCTAAACTGCCCTTTTTCAAGAAGTTAGCTACATTTTCTGCCGGTTTACGCCAAACTACACAGTTAATGAAATCCGCTTCACGATCACCCTGCTGATTCGTAAAACTACGATTCACAGCTAAAGTAAAGGTAGCTACGGGAACTCCATTAGGTGTATATCGTAATTCAGGATCTTTAGTTAAGCGTCCTACCAAAACTACGCGATTCATCATCAGAATCAACCCCTAGGTTTCAAGCTTGTTTCTATGAAACAAGATTAGAATTTATATTAAATATCGAATTAAACTTCTTCTCTAGTAGCCATGTGGCGAATAATGTCTTCACTGATTTTAGCAAGACGATCGAATTCTTGAATCGCAGCACTTTCAGCGTTAACTTTAAGAAGCATGTAGTAACCATCACGGAAATCATTGATTTCGTATGCAAGACGGCGTTTACCCCATTCTTTTGCTTCTACTTCCGCACCATTATCAGAAAGGATTGTGTTGAAACGTTCAACTAAAGCTTTTTTAGCTTCTTCCTCAATGTTTGGACGGATGATATACATAATTTCGTATTTTCTCATCACTGTCACCTCCTTTTGGTCTAAGCGGCCCAATTGGGCAAGGAGCAATTATTTATAATTACTCACAAGATAAAATTATAGCATAGTTAAAGAGGCTTTGCAACGGACTGATCGAGTTATTACAATTAATTGTAATCTAATGATTTAAGTCTCAAAAAAAGGACCCTACATGGAATGGTAGGGTCTTTGAATCTTAAACGTTAAAACGGAAATGGATAACATCGCCATCGTTAACGATGTATTCTTTTCCTTCCAAACGGACTTTACCTGCTTCTTTTGCTGCACCATGGCTGCCCGCTTCAAGTAAATCGGTATAAGAAACCGTTTCGGCACGGATGAAACCACGTTCGAAGTCCGTGTGAATGACGCCGGCACATTGAGGGGCTTTCATTCCTTTGCGGAATGTCCAAGCACGCACTTCCTGTACACCAGCTGTAAAGTATGTTGCCAATCCAAGCAGATTATAAGAAGCACGGATCAACTGATCAAGACCTGACTCCTCGATGCCAAGTTCAGATAGGAACATTTCCTTTTCTTCACCTTCAAGCTCTGCAATTTCTTCTTCGATTTTGGCACAGATCACGATCACCTCGGCATTTTCCTTAGCAGCATATTCACGAACTTGCTGTACATATTCATTATCATCAGCATTCGCCACTTCATCTTCGCTCACGTTCGCCACGTAAAGCGTCGGCTTCGCTGTAAGTAAATGCATGCCCTTCACGATTTTTTGTTGCTCTTCAGTAAACTCAACGGAACGTGCAGGCTTTTCATCTTCCAAAGCTTCTTTTAAAGCCACAAGGATTTCATGTTCCGCCACAGCGGCTTTATCCTTTTGCTTGGCCATTTTTCCGACACGGTCGATGCGTTTGACTACAGATTCCAAATCGGCAAGGATCAATTCAAGGTTGATGACTTCGATATCATCGATTGGATTCACTTTTCCGGAGACATGGGTAATGTTATCGTCTGCAAAACAACGGACGACTTGACAAATTGCATCCACTTGACGGATATGGGAAAGGAATTTATTACCCAATCCTTCTCCTTTACTTGCTCCTTTTACAATCCCGGCGATATCCGTGAACTCAAATGCTGTCGGAACCGTCTTTTTCGGTTTTACCAATTCAGTCAATTTTTGCAGACGGTGATCTGGCACTTCCACAATCCCGACATTTGGGTCGATCGTACAGAAAGGATAGTTGGCAGATTCCGCACCTGCCTGAGTAATTGCATTAAATAAAGTAGATTTACCTACGTTAGGCAAACCGACTATACCAGCTGTTAAAGCCATTTATATTTCACTCCTTCAAGATGATTCGTACATATGGGAAACGAACTGATCTTATATAAAGACCTTCCAATTACCTAAACCTTTCCCAATTATAGATTTCGCTCCCTAAAAAGACAAGTAAATCATTGAGATGACAGGACTACTTTCACTCCAAAAAAAAAGCATGATCACTCCTCATGCTTTTGCAGAACCTTTTTCATTTTCTTCGCGAATTCACGTCGAGGCAGCATCACGCTATGGCCGCACCCTTCACATTTGATCCGGATATCCATACCGAGCCGTATAATTCTCCACTTATTCACTCCACAGGGATGCGGTTTCTTCATTTCCACAATATCCTTAAGTGCAAATTCCTTTTCTTCCATAACCATGAGCCCCCTAATTCCTATGACTCGCTGCCATTGTACGTAGATTTAATCCCACTTGAATCAAGCGCAGCACTTATTTCAATTCTTAATACCCTACTGATTTCAATGTGATGCATCGGCTTTGTTTCCGCTTTAATCCGAAAGACGATTTCTTCAGGACTAATTTTTTCAATTCCCAAAAATTCAGGTGTTTTGATCAATGCCTCGTATTTGCCTTCCATACTGTTTAAAAGATCAATCAGCACCTTTTCAGCACGCTCGACCGATCCATCGTTAGCTATGGTCACATCAACAACAGCCATACTATTTAAAATGGAATAATTCGTGACCTGAATGATGCTGCCGTTGGGTATGAAGTGCAATTCACCTGCACCGCTTTTAATTTTCGTTGTACGAAGCCCGATTTCAATGACTTCCCCTTCAAAATTATTGATTTTAATATAATCCCCAACCGAGAAATGATCTTCAAAAATAACGAAAAATCCTGTAATAATATCCTTGACCAAACTTTGAGCACCAAACCCAACCGCCAAACCGAGAACACCGGCACCAGCGAGTAATGGCATTACCTTGAGTCCAAAAATTTCCAAAATCATCATCAAGGCAATGAAATTGATGACATAGGTAATGATATTTTCGAGCAATTTAATGAGTGTCGCTTCCCTGCGCTCCGATACCCGAATGGGACTTCTTAAGCGTGCTTTGAAAAATTTATTCAGAATAGTCTTTCCTATTCTAATAATAATACGCGATAACAACAGAACAAGGAAGATTTTAATAATCCCCTCGCCCATCAGCAGCCATATCTTTTCATCCAATATCTCTTTTGTAACGTTATCATAAATGCGATCCATATTTTCCTCCTGCCTAATGCAATTAACTGCAAAACTTTTATATCTCTATATGATTTTTTCCCATATAGACGTATTCCTCTACCCTTCATGCATTGAGATAACCATGAAGTAAAGCGATTTTCTCTATCTTATCAATAAATAATGGTTTCTGGACAAAAAAATTATGGGTATATAGGTAAAAGAATTAGAAGTTTTTTCCCAAATATTAAAGTAATTATTTACTAGAAAGTATAAATGAAAGCAATTGGTAGAGGATAGCGTCGATTCATATCCCCTTCACCTGTTTGCATGTTCTACAAAAAATTCCCTCATCCATGATGTTAAATACCGTATATTTTCCTCTTTTTATCCGTATACTGTAATACCAAATAAAGTAAAGGAGTTGAGCCGATGAATCTGAATTCTAGTCTATTTAATAATAATAAAAATAGATTGAGTCGCATCCTGCATGAAGATATGGATGCATCCAAACAAATTTCCCAGGAATTAATCAACCTCCTACCAACCGGAAAGCTCCAACCAATCGTCATCGTCTGCATAGGCACGGACCGTTCCACAGGCGATTCACTCGGACCACTTGTCGGCACTCTGCTTAGTGAAAAAGCTGAAAACGGTTCTTCTTCATTCCATGTTTATGGTACTCTGGATGACCCTATACATGCGATGAATTTACAGGAAAAATTAAATGAAATCAAAAAGATGCATGCCAATCCCTTTATCGTCGGAATCGATGCTTGCTTAGGGAAAATGAAAAGCGTCGGCATCGTTCAAATCGGCCAGGGACCAGTGAAGCCAGGAGCTGGGGTCAATAAAGATCTTCCTTCCGTCGGAAATGCCCATATTACAGGAATCGTGAATGTAAGTGGATTCATGGAGTTCATGGTCTTGCAGAACACGCGTCTTAATCTTGTGCTAAAAATGGCCAAAACCATTGCCGAGGGGATTTATGAAGCACAAAATCATTATCCAATAAAACCTTCCATCACTCCTTTCACATGGTCATTCAAGCAAGAAAAAACCCTATGATCGGTTTTTTCTTATCATAAAAAAGAAGGAAGGGGCCATCCCTTCCTTCTTTTTTATACATAATACATGAAAGTAACCAGAATCGCGGTGATCATTATGCCTGGAAGCAGATTTGCCACCCTTATTTTGGTCAGACCGATAATATTCAAACCAATCGCCAAAATCATGACTCCCCCAGTTGCCGTCATTTCCAGTATGAAGGAATCCATTAAAGCAGTTGGGATCATCGTATTGATCTGCCTTGAAAAAATCGCTATGAACCCCTCATAAAGAATGACCGGAAATGCTGAAAAAAGCACACCTATGCCAAGCGTACTGGCGAGGACCAATGCCGTAAAGCCATCGATGATCGCTTTTGTTATCAAAACGTCATGATCATTCCGGATACCGCTATCCAGGGCACCGATGATGGCCATCGCCCCAATGCCAAATATGAGCGTAGCCGTTACAAATCCCTGAGATATCGAAATTCCTTCCTTCGCTTTCATCCTGCGTTCAAGCCAATTGCCTAAAGAATTTAGCTTGGCCTCAAGATTCATCCATTCACCGAGGACAGCCCCTCCGACAATACTTAAAATGACAACAAGGAAATTATCGCTTTTAAAACCCATCTGCAAACCTAAGACCATGACGGCCAAACCGATACCGCTCATGACCGTTTCTTTTATCTTTTCAGGTATATGTTGTAAAAACCTTCCTAAAATCGAACCGATTAAAATGCAGGCACCATTCACCAAGGCCCCTAATAATACCATCTCATCCACCTAATTTTCTGCATATGTCGTCACGATCTTTTCATAAGGTGATCTAAGAGGATAGGTTCTCTTGATCGATCAAGTTCAAAATTCTCTCTAAATCTTCTTTTGAAAAGAATTCTATTTCTATTTTTCCTTTTTTCTTGCTTTGTTTTATCGTTACGCTCGTTCCTAGTCTTTCACGCAGACTTGTCTCCCGTTGCTTTATGAAGATATCTTTTTTTTCTTGTTTCTTATGTTTAGTTTCACGTGAAACGGTATCATTCAATTGATGGATATATTGCTCTAGCTGTCTGACATTCATTCCTTCTTTAAGGATTTTATCCGCTACCGGCTTAAGCATCTCTTTTTTCTTTAAACCTAGCAATGCCCGGCCATGCCCCATGGAAATTTCCCCGTCGGAGATATATCTCCTAATCCCTTCAGGTAAAGATAGCAATCTAACATGGTTTGCTATATGGGGACGGCTTTTACCCAGCCGGTTGGCCAACTGCTCCTGGGTGAATTCCAATTTTTCAAGAAGCGTTTGATAAGCGACAGCCTCCTCGATCGGATTCAAATCTTCCCGTTGCAGGTTTTCCAAAATCGCCAGTTCCATCATCTGCTGTTCGCTCAATTTCCTCACAACGACGGGAACAGTCTTTAAACCAGCTTCCTTGGCCGCACGATAACGCCTTTCCCCAGCCACGATTTCATACCCCTTAATGCTTTCCCGGGCAATAATCGGCTGTAATATCCCATGTTCCATGATGGATTGCTTTAATTCCTCTATAGCTTCAAGCCGAAAGCTCTTTCGGGGCTGATAAGGATTTGGCCTTAATTCCCTTAATTTGATTTCTCGCACGATTTCATCTTTATTGATCTCCCCATTGTTGAAAAGTGCGTTAAGTCCTTTGCCAAGTCCTTTAGCCATTTGATACCACTTCCTTCGCCAGTTCTAGATAGACCTCCGCCCCTCGAGACTTTGGATCATATATAATTATCGGTTCTCCATGGCTCGGTGCTTCACTCAAACGGACATTGCGGGGAATGATGGTTTGATAGACTTTATCCTGAAAGTATTTTTTGACTTCTTCTATGACCTGGAGACCTAAATTCGTTCTTGCATCCAACATCGTCAATAGCACACCCTCGATTTTCAAATCATGGTTCAAATGCTTTTGGACGAGGCGGACCGTATTCAATAGTTGACTCAAACCCTCCAATGCATAATATTCACATTGTACCGGAATCAAAACTGCATCGGCGGCCGTTAAGGCATTAAGCGTAAGCAAACCCAATGATGGAGGGCAGTCAATCACAATGTAATCATATTGGCCCTGCACCTCTTCTAACGCCCTTTTTAATCGGACTTCCCTTGAGATGGTTGGAACAAGTTCAATTTCTGCACCTGCAAGTTGAATTGTCGCAGGTATGGCATATAGGTTTTCTACCTTTGTTTCCATGATGACGGTACTGGCCTCGACATCATCAACCAATACATCATAAATACATTGTTCCACATCGGCTTTGTCAATACCTGCACCGCTTGTCGCGTTTCCCTGCGGGTCAATATCGACCATTAAGACTTTCTGTCCTATGTATGCAAGACAAGCACTTAGACTGACAGAAGTTGTCGTTTTTCCAACACCGCCCTTTTGATTGGCAATGGCGAGAATCTTACCCACGAATTCACCCGCTTTCAACTATCTTCATCACGCTTATATCTATTGATTTTTACCGTAAATCCATTTATTTCTTTCTATTTTATCATGAATGTTACTTGAAGAAATCGTTTTCTTAAATTCCTCTTAAAATTTGAAATATATCTAAAAGCATTAAAAACCCGGGAAAAGTTGAATATTTTTTAAGGTTGAAATACCAGTTTTGGCGCGAAAACAAAAAAAGCTTGGTAATCGGAGACTACCAAGCGGGTAAGGATAGGGAATCAAGTTTTTTTCTTGGGTATTTTAATCGTGAACTGATAATACTCCTCGAATTCTTCTTCCTCTGCATCCAAATTTATTCCATTGTCTGTAACCATATTGAGTGATTGGCGTATGGTATTCACGGCAATCCTCATGTCTTTACTAAACGCTTTTCGCTTAGGTTTCGGCTTCTGCACAGTACCCGTCAAGAGCTTGACGACCTGCTCTTCGGTCTGTTTGACGTTTAACCCTTTTTCGATGATTTCCAAAAGCAGTTTAAGCTGCTTTTCAGGACTCTTCAACGGTATCAACGAGCGGGCATGGCGTTCCGTAATTTGCTTTTGAAGAAGTGCATCCTGAACCTCCTGGGGCAGCTTAAGCAGCCGAAGCTTATTCGCTACGGTAGATTGACCTATTCCCAGTCTTTGTGCCAAAGCTTCTTGTGTTAAACTATGCAACTCCAATAGTTTTCCATAAGCCAAAGCTTCTTCAATCGGTGTCAGTTCTTCACGCTGAAGGTTTTCTATCAGCGCAACGGAAGCCGTTTCTGTATCGGTGAAATCTTTGATTATAGCGGGTGCCAATTCCCAGCCAAGCTTTTGCATGGCCCGAAAACGACGCTCACCTGCAATGATTTCATACTTTCCCTGACCATAAGCCCTTACTACAATTGGTTGAATGATCCCATGTGTATGGATCGTTTGAGCCAATTCGGCAATTTTATCGTCATTAAAAACGGTCCTTGGTTGAAATCGATTAGGCACAATATCAGAAATGGAAATTTTTCT
This sequence comes from Bacillus sp. ISL-4, assembly GCF_018613275.1. Taxonomy (NCBI): domain Bacteria; kingdom Bacillati; phylum Bacillota; class Bacilli; order Caryophanales; family Bacillaceae; genus Bacillus; species Bacillus sp. ISL-4. The sequence continues at coordinate 18,046 of NZ_JAGGQN010000047.1, read as the reverse complement.
TATCTCTTCATTATTATTGCCAGGTGTCTCCATCTCTAGTTGCTCTAGTTGCTCTAGTTGCTCTTCTTCCTTTTCGCCAAACCCAAAGAACCGCGAAAAAGGATGCTTCATCTTCCTACACCACCTTTTAAAACTCCCAAATAACATATTCTCTATTTATAGGACAAGTCCTGCATACATTTCCCGACATGGTTATACATATGGCCCTTCGCTGTAAAAAACATGTCGACTGGCACCATCAAGGCAATGATGAGGAATGGACGGCCAGTTATTATAACTATCGGCCGGCTTGCCCAAAATTATTTCCCTGAATCAGCCAGCAGGGTACAAGTTTTGACATGTACCGAAAATGCCTTATTGTTGGCAAATGCAGTATTGAGTGAAAATAATAAGGTCATACATTTATAGTAAAAGAAAATAAGGGCAAGTACCAGCCATATATCTGAATCATCTACGCTTACTATGAATACTTACTCATCGTACAGAGATTATTCAATAGGCTGCTTATTCGGTGTCCCTGGTTTTCTTGGGTATTTTTTAGGAGTCTTCTTCACTTTTTTTACAGTAATGATGTTTCTTTCACTATTTTCCTCTGGCAATGTGAAAGGATGAATTTCTTCAATTTTTCCGCCTAACGTAAAAATGGCCTTCTTCCCTGTGTCCATTTCATCTTGTGCACTAGCCGCTTTCATGGCAATGAACGTCCCATCCATTTTAACGAGCGGCAAACATAGTTCACTTAAAACGGACATCCTGGCTACTGCCCTTGCCATGACAATATCATAGGATTCGCGATGCTCCTGTTTTTGGGCGAAGGTTTCCGCCCGGTCATGATAGAAGGAAACTCCCTTTAATTGCAAGGAATCCGCAAGGTGATTCAAAAAAGAAATTCGCTTATTCAAGGAATCCACAATCGAGACGTGGATATCAGGGAAACAAATCTTCAATGGAATACTCGGAAATCCAGCTCCAGCCCCAACATCGCAAATTCGATATGATTTGTTAAAGTCAAAATAGAAGGCTGCACTGATTGAATCATAAAAATGCTTAAGATAAACTTCTTCTTTATCAGTGATGGCTGTTAAGTTCATCTTTTCGTTCCATTCCACCAATAATCGATAATAAGTGTCAAACTGATCAAGCTGTTGAGGAGAAAGCTCGATCCCTTTCTCCAGCAGTGCTTGTTGGAACTGTTCAATATTCATGTCTTTTCAATCCTTTTCGGGTATTTCCATTACTGAGATACTCTGGCAATCTTTCCTTGCTCCAAATAAACAAGCAAAATGGAAACATCAGCGGGATTCACACCGGAAATTCTTGAAGCCTGAGCTACTGATAGCGGGTGGACCTGCTTTAATTTTTGACGTGCTTCCGTTGCAAGTCCAGAAATTGCATCATAATCGATATTCTCTGGAATCTTTTTATTCTCCATTTTTTTCAGGCGATCGACTTGCTGCAAGGATTTTTCGATATATCCTTCATACTTGATCTGGATTTCGACCTGTTCCGTCACTTCATCGCTCAGTTCGACATCACTTGGCGCCAACTTCTGGATATGGGAATAATCCATTTCAGGCCGTTTCAATAAATCGGAGGCCCGGATTCCATCCTTTAACTCACTGCCGCCACTTGCAGTAATGACTTCTTGTACCTCTTTGGTCGGTTTGATGAAGGTTGATTTCAGTCGTTCCTTTTCCATTTCAACCGCTTCTTTTTTCATAAGGAATCGATTGTAGCGTTCTTCTTTGATCATTCCGATATTGAATCCAATTTCCGTTAAGCGTAAATCGGCATTATCATGTCGCAATAATAAACGATATTCTGCACGTGAAGTCAGCAATCGATATGGTTCATTCGTGCCTTTCGTTACAAGGTCATCAATGAGAACACCAATATAGGCATCCGAACGGCTTAATATCAGTTCTTCTTTACCGATTGCATTCAGTCCTGCATTAATACCGGCCATCAATCCTTGTCCTGCTGCTTCCTCGTAGCCGGATGTCCCGTTAATTTGGCCAGCAGTATAAAGATTTTTGATTTTCTTCGTTTCAAGTGTAGGCCATAGCTGTGTAGGAACGATAGCATCATATTCAATTGCATATCCAGCGCGCATCATTTCCGCCTTTTCAAGTCCAGGAATTGTTTGCAGGATTTTCACTTGCACATCTTCAGGCAGACTTGTAGATAAACCTTGCACATAAACTTCCTTTGTATTGCGACCTTCAGGTTCCAGGAATATTTGATGCCTTGGTTTATCATTAAAACGTACGACTTTATCTTCAATCGATGGACAATAACGCGGCCCAGTTCCTTTAATCATTCCCGAATACATTGGTGAACGGTGTAGATTCTCATCAATGAGCTGGTGTGTCCCCTCATTCGTGTACGTTAACCAGCATGGCAATTGATCCGTTATGAACTTTGTCGTTTCATAAGAAAATGCACGCGGCACTTCATCGCCAGGCTGAATTTCCGTCTTGCTGTAATCTATGGAAGAGCTATTCACGCGTGGCGGCGTTCCTGTTTTAAAACGGACCAAATCAAATCCTAACTGCTCTAAATGTTCAGAAAGCCTGATGGAAGGCTGCTGATTATTAGGGCCGCTTGAATATTTCAGTTCCCCTAAAATGATTTCACCGCGTAAATATGTTCCAGTCGTGATTACAACAGTCTTCGCACGGTACACCGCGCCTGTTTTAGTGATGACACCCGTGCATACGTTGTTTTCAACAATTAATTCCTCTACCATTCCTTGAATCAATGTTAGATTTTCTTGGTCTTCTATCGTCTTTTTCATTTCTTGTTGATAGAGAAATTTATCTGCCTGCGCCCGCAATGCACGAACAGCCGGACCTTTAGCCGTATTGAGCATCCTCATTTGAATATGGGTCTTGTCGATATTTTTCCCCATTTCTCCGCCTAAAGCGTCAATTTCCCTAACGACTATCCCTTTTGCCGGCCCACCAACGGAGGGATTGCATGGCATGAAGGCGACCATATCCAAGTTAATGGTGATCATCAACGTTTTAGCTCCGACTCTTGCCGCTGCAAGGCCTGCCTCACTTCCAGCATGACCGGCACCAATAACAATGACATCATAGCTACCTGCTTCGTACTGCATATCCTTTTCCTCCTTTTACGCTTATTTTCCTAAACAAAATTGAGAGAACAATTGGTTGATCAAATTATCCTGAACGCTTTCGCCAATGATTTCTCCAAGTAGCTCCCATGCTTTCGTGAAATCGATTTGAACCAAATCAACCGGTGTACCCATTTCAATAGCATCGATTGCATCTTCAATTGACTGTAATGCCTGTCCTAGCAAAGCTATATGCCTGGCATTGGAAACATAGGTCAGGTCTCCCGTTTCCAAAGAACCCTCGAAAAATAAAGAAGCGATGGCTTCCTCCAATTCATCGACCCCTCGATCCTCCAGTAATGAAGTCGTAACAACTTTATGGGATGCCGCCTTTTCCTTGACCTTGGCCATATCAATTTTTTGTGGAAGGTCGGTTTTATTGATGATAATGATGACATCCATACCCTCAACCGCTTGAAATAGTTTCTCATCTTCAGAAGTGAAATCATCTGAATAATTCAATACAAGCAATATTAAATCAGCCTCTTTTAATACTGCACGGGACCGTTCGACTCCAATTCGTTCGACGATATCCTCCGTTTCGCGAATTCCTGCCGTATCGACAAGTTTAAGCGGTACACCGCGAACATTGACATATTCTTCGATTACGTCACGTGTTGTACCTGGAATATCAGTGACGATCGCTTTATTTTCATGAACTAAGCTGTTAAGCAAAGAAGATTTTCCGACATTAGGGCGCCCTATGATAACGGTCGCAAGCCCGTCCCGAAGTATTTTCCCCTGTTGGGCCGTGTGAAGCAGTTTCTCTATTTCATTCTTCACATAACTGCCCTTTTCCAAAAATAAACGATGCGTCATTTCTTCGACATCATCATATTCCGGATAATCTATATTTACCTCGACTTGAGCGAGGGTCTGTAAAATTTCCTGACGCAGGTTTTGGATTAATTTCGAAAGCCGGCCTTCCATTTGACCTAATGCAACATTCATGGCTTTATCCGTTTTAGCCCGGATTAAATCCATAACGGCCTCAGCTTGAGAGAGATCGATCCTGCCATTCAAAAAAGCGCGTTTCGTAAATTCACCAGGTTCCGCTAAACGAGCACCTTGTGAGAGAATAAGCTGCAATACCCGATTGACCGAAACGATTCCACCATGACAATTTATTTCAACTACATCTTCTCTTGTAAATGTCTTTGGACCCATCATGACCGAAACCATGACTTCCTCAATGATTTCACCTGTTTTAGGCTGGATAAGGTGGCCATAATGAATAGTATGTGATTTCACTTCAAGCAATCCTTTTCCACCTGGTCCTTTAAAGATCCTATCGGCTATTTCTATGGCCTCATCACCGCTGATTCTAACGATGGCGATTGCCCCTTCCCCCAAGGGAGTAGAGATAGCGGTGATTGTATCGAATTCCATGCTTTCACCTCTTATATATTGATGGTTCTATTTTTTTCTGTTAATAAAATCGTCGAATCCCTAAATTACTACAATACCACAGTATATTCATGAAAAAAAGTAGATACTCCTGCTCTCCAAGAGTTATCCACATGCAATTAATCCATATTCTGTAATATTCATTTTAACTTATCCACATGTGAATAACAAATATCGCCCGCTTCCCTTTCCCTTTACGAATCAAGAGAATATAAAAAGAAATTTGTCAGTTATTGTTGAATTGATACTTAGAAAAAAAACATTCGACACACAACGATTTCATGGCCTAAAAAAAGAACCCCTGCTTAAAAAGCAGAAGGTTCATTTAAGTGGAGTAATGACCAAGTGGCGATATGGCTCAGTCCCACTTGAAGTTGTTTTTATTTTTGGATAATCCAAGAGGGCATTATGGATGACCTTACGTTCATAGGAAGGCATCGGCTCGAGTGAAACAGCTTTACCTGTTTTCATGGCTTTATTTGCCATTCTTTCAGCCAATTGGATTAAAGTGTCATTGCGGCGATTTCGATAATCTTCTGCATCTACAGTAATATTCAAAAACTGCTTCGAATATCGATTTGCAACAAGCTGCGCTAAATACTGAAGTGAATTTAGTGTTTGACCTCTTTTTCCAATCAATAATGCAATTTTATCACCTGATAAATGGAATGTTACGTTCTTCCCTTTACGAGTGACATCAATTTGTGCATCGACTCCCATTTCCACGCTGACATTCCTCAAAAACCCAAGTGTCTCTTCAATGGGATCTGCAGGCAATGTCACATGGACAATGGCCTTCCTTGCACCAAATAAACCAAAAAATCCTTTTTTGCCCTCATCTTCTATTTCAATCTCCACGCGATCTTTAGTGCTGTTCAGTTGAGCTAAAGCTAAATTTACTGCTTCTTCGACAGATTGTCCTGTAGCAGTTACCTTTTTCACTTTTTCTTTGCCCCTCCCGCGTTTTCCGCAGCTGCTTTTCTAAGATCCGGACCTTTGATGAAATATGTTTGAACGATACCAAAAAGGTTACCAACTACCCAGTAAAGAGAAAGAGCAGCGGGGAATTTAACAGCAAAAACAACAATCATGATTGGCATGATGTAAAGCATCATCGTCATTTGTGCCGCCATTTGTGGATTGGAGTTCATTCCAGCCATGGACATCTTTTGCTGAATAAAAGTCGTGATACCTGCAACAACCGGTAAAATATAATAAGGATCCGGGGAACCTAAATCAAACCAAAGAAAGCTATGTAAAGAAATTTCTTTCGTACGGCTGATGGCATGGTAAAATCCGATCAAAATCGGCATTTGGACCACTATAGGCAAACATCCCGCCAATGGATTCACATTATATTTTGAAAATAAAGCCATTGTTTCTTGCTGTAGTTTTTGTTGTGTGGCAGCATCTTTTGAGCTGTATTTTGCTTGAAGTTCTTTCATTTCAGGCTGAATGGCCTGCATAGCTTTCGAGCTTTTTACCTGTTTGATCATTAGTGGAAGTAATGCTAAGCGAATGATTAATGTAACACCGATGAGTCCCAAACCATAGTTCTCGCCAAATGCTTCAGAAAGCCAAATGATAAGGGCTGATAATGGATAGACAATGTATGAATTCCAAAAACCTTCACTTTCCGCAGTAATAGGTTCTTTAATTTCCGTACACCCTGCTAACAACATCATTATCGAGGCTAGTCCAATAATGAGTAATATTCGTTTTTTCAACCGTAATTTCCTCCTATCTGCAATCAATCTTTTTTGAAACAATTGTGAACTGTTCATTAGCGGCTCCCAAGGAAAAGCACTCCACTATTTTCACAGTTCCAATAGGAATTTTCTATGTCATCTTTTTCAAGTTAATACATGATCCGAGGAGTGCTTAGTATTCGGTATAAAGGGGACTTTATTGTTTTTTCATTTTAAAGTTTAGTGATTTAGAACGTTTCAGGACATGGATCAAGCTGCTTTTCACCTGAAAAAAGTCCATCTCCGCCGCTGGTTTTCTAGCAATCACAATATAATCCTTACCCACTTCTATATCTTCTTTCAATTCCAAAAACGCTTGCCTTATGTATCTTTTAATTTGGTTCCTTACAACGGCATTCCCGATTTTTTTACTGACTGAAAGGCCGATCCGAAAATAATCCTGACCTGGCTTTTCAAGGACATAGACAACAAATTGCCGATTAGCAGAAGATTCACCTTTTTTAAACACAAGCTGAAATTCGTCCTCTTTCTTAATCCTTAACTTTTTTTTCATTTTTACACCTTCATTACATGAATTGAGTCTCAGTAAATCCCTTATTTTGCGAAAAAAGACCACTGAGACTTTTCAGTGGTCTATGCAGATAATACTTTTCTGCCCTTACGGCGACGTGCAGCGATTACTCTACGTCCGTTTTTCGTGCTCATACGTGCACGGAAACCGTGAACTTTACTATGTTTGCGGTTATTCGGTTGATAAGTTCTTTTCATTATATGACACCTCCCTGAGGAATAACAGTTAAAGACAGTCTTTACAATTATATAGATGGAGGTTTCTACTTGTCAACCTCATCCATAAAAATATTTCATTTTTAATGCTCAATGTCCAGTAGGCCTTTTTTTACTACCTAGACTATTGTAAATGATTTTGCTCCGAACTGATATAGAAATTTTTGGGGAAAGGGAAATTTCCATCATTTTATCGATGAGCACGAATATGAAATTCGCAATGAATCCTCTCTTGATCGACACAACATTCGACAAATAAGTATGAATGAACCTGAATCACTTTCTATCTGTCACATGCATGTCTTCCAGCTTGAACAACTTGGTTCAAGTTAAATTAATTCGAGCCTATAATCACGGTCTGTGGATAAAATTCGACATGTTTTTTTCTATCCACAAACCATTTTATAGACTTTTGCACATAACAATGGCCTGTGGAAAAGTTTTTCCCACAAGCTCGGTAAGTTGTGGATAAAGTTTTCTAACCCATTGCAAGACGCCTGAATTTCTGATATTATATTTGTGTTTTCACTCTGAATAACTTTATCAACAGGGAACGTTTATCCACAGACTGTGTATAACTTGTGGATAGTTTATTCGACCTGTGTATATTAATCTGTCCACAGATGGTGGATATTGTCGAAAACCCTTTTTTCTTCTTTATTATATAATTCTTAAAATACCTGTTGATGAATAAACATTCAAATCTGCACTGGCTTACCAGATGTAGTCTGTACAAAGGTTGTACGGCGCAAGATATGGTTTTTAGGCACTTCACATTACACAACACAAAATCCTTTATACAGCTCACCGAACCTTTGCTGTCAAAATTAATATAAAGACGGCAATCGATGAGTTTATTTGTGCCTATACATTTAGATACAATCATTAAATTTTTTTTGCAAAGGAGGGATAAGTTTGGATAACATCGATAGCCTCTGGAACCAGGCGCTCGGAAAAATCGAAAAAAAAATCAGTAAACCAAGCTTTGAAACTTGGCTTAAATCAACCAAGGCTTATTTACTGCAAGGTGATACCTTAACAGTCACCGCTCCCAATGAATTTGCCAGGGATTGGCTTGAAGAACGCTATTCCCATCTTATTTCCGATGTATTGTTTGAACTTACCGGTGAGGAATTGGAAGCAAAATTCATCATTCCCCCCAATCAAGAAGATGGTGATTTTACCGTTCCTGTTCAGCCTAAAAAGATAAAAAAACAGGACAAAGAGCATGCTGCATTTCCGCAGCATATGCTGAATGCGAAAAATACCTTCGATACATTTGTCATCGGCTCCGGCAATCGTTTTGCCCATGCCGCGTCTCTCGCTGTCGCAGAAGCTCCGGCCAAAGCCTATAATCCCTTATTCATATACGGGGGCGTAGGTCTTGGAAAAACTCATTTAATGCATGCAATCGGGCATTATGTTCTTGAGCATAATCCGAATGCAAAGGTCGTTTATTTATCGTCTGAAAAGTTCACGAATGAATTCATCAACTCGATCCGGGACAATAAAGCCGGGGAATTCCGTGATAGATACCGAAGCGTGGATGTTTTATTAATTGATGATATTCAATTTCTTGCGGGAAAAGAACAAACTCAAGAAGAGTTTTTCCATACATTCAATGCGTTGCATGAAGAAAGCAAGCAGATTGTCATCTCGAGTGACCGCCCGCCAAAAGAGATACCTACACTCGAGGATCGCCTCCGTTCAAGGTTTGAGTGGGGCTTGATCACGGATATCACACCTCCTGATCTAGAAACGCGGATTGCCATATTGCGTAAAAAGGCAAAAGCTGAGGGCCTTGATATCCCGAATGAAGTCATGCTCTATATTGCCAATCAAATCGATTCCAATATTCGTGAGCTGGAGGGTGCACTTATTCGTGTCGTCGCCTATTCTTCATTGATTAATAAAGATATAAATGCCGATTTGGCAGCTGAAGCATTAAAAGACATCATCCCTAGCTCCAAACCTAAAATAATCACCATCTTGGAAATCCAGAAGACGGTCGGTGAACATTATAGTGTCAAACTTGAGGATTTCAAGGCGAAAAAACGGACAAAATCCGTAGCCTTTCCAAGACAGATTGCCATGTATCTTTCCAGGGAGTTAACGGACTCATCCCTGCCCAAGATAGGTGATGAATTTGGAGGTCGCGATCATACGACCGTTATCCATGCGCATGAAAAAATCTCCAAACTCATGCAAACGGACACCCAGCTTCAACGTCAGGTTAAAGAAATCCAGGACCAGTTGAGGGTATAATAGATTCTGGATAATGTGAATAACTGATGACTACTTACACACAGTCTGTCCACATGTGGATAGACTGTTTTTCCTTAGGTTGAGTGGACTTATCCACATATCAACAGGCCCTACTACTATTACTACTATCTTTTTTAATAAAAATTATTAATAAATATGCCTATTCGGCAATAAAAAAATTGGAGGATGAAACATGAGATTTATAATCCAAAGAGATCGATTAGTTCATGGTGTCCAAGAAGTAATGAAAGCAGTCACATCAAGGACGACGATTCCGATTCTAACGGGGATAAAAATAAGCGTTACTAGTGAGGGTGTCACTCTAACAGGAAGTGATTCAGATATCTCCATCCAATCATTCATCCCGGCTGAGGTCGACGGAGATGAGATTGTTGAAGTTAAAACTAGCGGCGGTATTGTCCTGAATGCCCGTTTTTTCAGTGAAATTGTCAAAAAGCTGCCGATGGATACTGTAGAAATTGAAGTGGAGAATAACTTTCAAACGATTATTCGCTCGGGTAAAGCTGAATTTAATCTAAATGGACTGGATCCTGAGGAATATCCACATCTTCCGATCATTGAAGAAGAAAATATTTTCAAACTTCCAACGGACCTTTTAAAGACCCTTATTCGCCAAACTGGCTTTGCAGTGTCCACGTCAGAAACACGCCCCATCTTAACAGGTGTAAACTTGAAGGTTCAAGATGACGAATTGACCTGTATTGCAACAGATAGCCATAGGCTTGCAATGAGAACAGCCAAAATAGAAAATAAAATTAACGGGACCTATAGCGTTGTAATCCCAGGTAAAAGTCTGAATGAGTTAAGTAAAATCCTTGATGATACAAACGAACTCATTGAAATCGTCATTACCGAAAACCAAGTACTTTTCAAAGCTGAAAATTTATTATTCTTCTCAAGACTGCTTGAAGGGAATTATCCCGATACATCACGCTTGATTCCATCTGATAGCAAAACGGATGTGACTGTTCACACTAAAGATTTTCTTCAAGCGATTGACAGGGCTTCTTTATTGGCGAGAGAAGGAAGAAATAATGTCGTCAAATTGACAACCCTGGAAGGCCGTATAATCGAAGTCTCTTCCAACACTCCTGAAATTGGTAAAGTAATTGAAGAGGTTCAGGCAGAAGCCATTGAAGGTGAAGACCTGAAAATCTCATTCAGTGCCAAATTTGTAATGGATGCTCTAAAAGCATTGGAAGGTTCCGATATAAAAATTAATTTCACAGGTGCAATGCGTCCGTTTGTCATTCGCCCGCTACATGATGATTCCATGCTGCAATTAATTCTCCCGGTAAGGACTTATTAAGCTAAAATAATATTTCAAAAAAATTAAAGGCTTGTATAGCAGGTCTTTAATTTTTTTATATTTAAATATAGGTTTCCAAAGGGTTTTTAGCGTTTTTTCAATGCTGTACGGAACGCTGAATCGCTAAAAACAAGAACTGAAAAAGCTATACTTTGTCTTAATGGGATTAATTTAGTAAAATGAAATATTAAAGACTACTTAGAAATGAGTGAGGCATGAAATGGACTCCATAAAAATCAGTACCGAATATATTACGCTTGGACAATTCCTGAAATTGGCCGATTTGATCCAAAGCGGGGGAATGGCGAAATGGTTCTTAAGTGAATACGAGGTCTACATTAATGGCGAATTAGACGTGAGAAGAGGCAGGAAATTAAGATCAGGTGATAAAATAGAGATTCCTGGATTTGGCACCTACACAATTACAAGCTAAAACATAAGGGAAGAGCGGAATATGTATATTGAAAATATAAGTTTAAAAAATTACCGCAACTATACCGAATTGAATCTGACTTTTGAGAATAAAGTCAATGTAATCCTGGGCGAAAATGCTCAAGGAAAAACAAATGTCATGGAATCCATTTTTGTTTTAGCAATGGCAAAATCCCATCGGACCTCAAATGATAAAGAACTTATTCGCTGGGATGAAGAGTATGCTAAAATAGAGGGAAGAGTTAGAAAGAGAAATACCTCAATACCACTTGAGCTGACCATTTCAAAAAAAGGGAAAAAGGCGAAGTGCAACCATATTGAACAAAGAAAGTTGAGTCAATATGTCGGAAATATGAATGTGGTCATGTTTGCGCCTGAGGATCTTAACCTTGTAAAGGGAAGTCCTCTAGTCAGACGCCGTTTTATAGATATGGAAATTGGCCAGGTTTCTCCCGTATACCTTCATGATATGAGCCAATATCATAAAATACTTCAACAAAGAAATCATTACTTAAAGCTTCTGCAGACCCGGAAACAAACGGATACGACGATGCTTGACGTGCTGACTGATCAATTTATTCAGTATGCAGCGAAAATTGTCGAAAGAAGATACGCGTTTCTTTTAAAGCTCCAGCAATGGGCAGAGCCGATTCATTCGGGGATCTCCAGAAATCTAGAAGTATTGAAAATCCAATATAAACCGTCGCTTGATGTATCAGAATCTATGGATTTGACGAAAATGATAGAAGTATACACAGAAAAATTTGATAAAATAAAAACAAGGGAAATTGAACGGGGTGTAACACTGGTAGGTCCTCATCGTGACGACCTGGTTTTTTTTGTGAATGATCGTGATGTCCAGACATATGGTTCACAAGGACAACAGCGTACGACTGCCCTGTCTTTGAAACTTGCCGAAATTGAGCTGATCCATGAAGAAATCGGCGAGTATCCCATTTTATTATTGGATGATGTGTTATCGGAACTTGACGATTTCCGTCAATCCCATTTACTGAATACGATACAAGGGAAAGTGCAAACATTCGTGACGACACCCTCCGTTGATGGAATCGATCATCAAACCCTAAGAGAAGCGTCCACCTTTTATGTTAGTCAAGGAAGTATAAAAAAGGTTAAATGATGAGGTGAATGTATGTATCTCCATATTGGTGAAGACATTCTTGTGAAAACGGACGATGTCATAGCCATTTTAGATAAGAAGCTGCTTCAGGCCTCTCCAATCATGAGTGAATTTTTGGAGAAAAAGTCTGATGTAACTTACCATTTAGCAAAAAACTCGGTTAAATCGATTGTAGTGACGGACAAACAGGTATATTATTCACCGCTTGCGTCGTCCACTTTGAAAAAGCGTTCACTGCAGTCATCGCTCTTAATCGATGATATAAATATTCTTTGAATTGTAGCTAAACGTTATAATTACTCCTGAAAATTGTTAAATGCCAAAAGAAAAGTGTAGGTGATACGGATGACAATGGAACAAAAAGAAGTACAAGCTCAGGCATACGATGAGAATCAGATACAGGTTTTAGAAGGCTTAGAAGCAGTTCGTAAACGTCCGGGGATGTATATCGGCACTACCTCTGCAAAAGGACTTCACCATCTTGTTTGGGAAATTGTCGATAATAGTATTGATGAGGCGCTAGCTGGTTTCTGTACGGAAATCAAAGTGACGATCGAAGAAGACAATAGCATAACCGTAGTCGATAACGGTCGGGGAATCCCAGTAGGCATCCATGAAAAAATGGGACGCCCAGCTGTAGAAGTAATCATGACGGTCCTTCATGCGGGCGGAAAATTTGGCGGCGGAGGTTATAAGGTTTCCGGTGGTCTGCATGGTGTTGGGGCTTCAGTAGTTAATGCCTTATCCACGGTATTGGAAGTTTACGTTCATCGTGAAGGTAAAATCCATTATCAGCAATTTAACCGCGGTGTTCCTAAAGAAGATTTGAAAATTATTGGGGAAACCGATCATACCGGAACGACTGTACACTTCATTCCTGACGGTGAAATCTTCACGGATACCTTGGAATATGATTTCGATACATTAGCCACACGAATCCGTGAGCTGGCATTCCTGAATAAAGGCTTGAAGCTGATCATTGAAGATAAACGTGGGGAAGAAGAGAAAACCAAGGATTTCCACTATGAGGGCGGTATCAAATCCTATGTTGAGCATTTGAACCGTTCAAAAGAGGTATTGCATGAGGAACCAATTTTCATGGAAGGCGAGAAAGATGGAATTTCTGTTGAATTGGCTCTCCAATATAACGACAGCTATATCAGTAATGTCTTTTCTTTTGCCAATAATATTCATACCTATGAAGGCGGTACACATGAATCAGGGTTCAAGACTGCTTTAACCCGTGTCATCAATGATTATGCACGGAAAAATGGTCTTTTAAAAGAAGCGGATGCCAACTTCTCAGGTGAAGATGTCCGGGAAGGTTTAACGGCAATCATTTCGATTAAGCATCCTGATCCACAATTTGAAGGCCAGACGAAAACCAAGCTCGGAAACTCTGAAGTAAGAACGGTTACTGATTCCATTCTTTCTGAACGACTTGATGCCTTCTTATACGAAAATCCTGCCGTGGCCCGGAAAATTGTAGATAAAGGGCAAATGGCAGCGAGAGCCCGTATGGCAGCGAAGAAAGCACGTGAATTGACCCGAAGGAAAAGTGCTTTGGAAGTATCCAATCTACCAGGTAAATTGGCAGATTGTTCTTCTAAGGACCCGAGTATCAGTGAATTGTACATCGTTGAAGGAAACTCGGCGGGAGGCTCGGCAAAGCAAGGACGGGACCGCCATTTCCAAGCCATTCTGCCGCTAAGGGGTAAAATCCTGAATGTTGAAAAAGCGCGATTGGACAGAATCCTGCATAATGAAGAAATAGGTACGATCATCACAGCTCTTGGAACAGGCATTGGTGATGAATTTAATACCGAAAAAGCTAGATACCATAAAATTGTTATCATGACCGATGCGGATGTTGATGGTGCCCATATCAGAACGCTGATGTTGACATTCTTCTACCGTTATATGCGAAAAATTATCGAGTATGGATATATATATATTGCTCAGCCGCCACTTTTCAAGATTCAGCAAGGGAAAAAAGTGGATTATGCTTATAATGACCGCGAGCTTGACGAAATCATAGCAAGTTTGCCAAGTACTCCCAAGCCTAACCTGCAGCGTTATAAAGGGCTGGGGGAAATGAATCCAGAGCAATTGTGGGAAACGACCATGAATCCTGAAACTAGAACGCTGCTTCAAGTCAGTTTGAAAGATGCTGCCGAGGCAGATGAAACTTTCGAGATGTTGATGGGCGATAAGGTAGAACCACGACGTAACTTCATTGAAGAAAATGCAATTTATGTAAAAAATCTCGATATCTGATTTTTTGACAGGATGCTTTTTACATCCTGTTCTTTACATAGTGAACGAACAGTTAAAACTAAATGAGATATAAGCTTTTTATAGGAGGTTGGCTCCATGTCAGAAAATGAAAGATCAGGTGTAAAAGAAATAAATATAAGTACCGAGATGCGGACATCGTTTTTGGATTATGCGATGAGTGTTATCGTGTCTCGGGCTTTGCCTGATGTAAGGGACGGTTTAAAACCGGTACACCGAAGAATTCTTTATGCAATGAATGATCTTGGAATGACTTCGGATAAACCATTTAAAAAATCTGCCCGTATTGTCGGGGAAGTAATCGGTAAATATCACCCGCATGGTGATTCAGCCGTATATGAAACGATGGTACGGATGGCGCAGCCTTTTAACTATCGCTATATGCTTGTCGATGGTCATGGAAATTTCGGTTCAGTCGATGGAGACCAAGCTGCCGCAATGAGGTACACAGAAGCAAGAATGTCAAAGATTTCGATGGAATTGCTTCGTGATTTAAATAAAGATACGGTTAATTTCCAAGATAACTATGATGGTTCAGAAAGAGAACCAGCCGTTATGCCAGCCCGTTTCCCGAACTTGTTAGTGAATGGATCATCTGGTATAGCAGTAGGAATGGCAACCAATATTCCACCCCATCAATTAGGCGAGGTAATTGATGGCGTATTGGCTTTAAGCAAGAATCCTGAAATTACAATTCCTGAGTTGATGGAATATATCCCTGGTCCGGACTTTCCGACAGCAGGTTTGATTTTAGGGAGAAGTGGAATCAGAAAGGCCTATGAAACCGGAAAAGGGTCAATCATTCAACGTGCGAAAGTCGAGATTGAAGAGAAACCCAATGGTAAACAGGTAATCCTTGTTAAGGAAATCCCTTATCAAGTGAATAAAGCAAGATTGATTGAAAAAATTGCAGAACTTGCTCGAGATAAGAAAATCGAAGGCATTACCGACTTACGGGATGAGTCGGATCGCAACGGCATGCGTATTGTCATGGAGCTTCGAAAGGATGTTAATGCAAATGTCCTTTTAAACAACCTGTATAAGCATACCGCGATGCAGACCACCTTCGGAATCAATCTGCTTTCTTTGGTGGACGGTCAGCCTAAAGTGCTGAATTTAAAACAATGCCTGCACTACTACTTGGAGCATCAGCAGGTAGTCATACGGCGCAGGACTGAATTTGAATTACGGAAAGCGGAAGCTCGCGCCCATATTTTAGAAGGTTTGCGCATTGCACTTGATAATTTGGATGCGGTCATTTCGTTGATCCGCGGTTCCCAAACGACAGAAATTGCCCGTGAAGGCTTAATGACACAATTCTCACTTTCCGAAAAACAGGCGCAAGCTATCCTTGATATGCGTTTACAACGCTTGACAGGTCTGGAACGTGAAAAAATTGAAGATGAATATCAGGCATTAATGGCTATAATTGCAGAATATAAAGCAATTCTTGCTGATGAGGAAAAGGTTCTTGAAATTATTCGTGAAGAGCTTCTTGAAATTAAAGAGCGTTTTGATGATAAACGGAGAACTGAAATCACATTAGCCGGATTTGAAAGCCTGGAAGATGAAGATTTAATCCCAGAGGAAAATATAATCGTGACACTTACGCATAACGGTTATATTAAACGCTTGCCTGCAACCACATACCGCAGCCAAAAACGCGGGGGGCGCGGAATACAGGGTATGGGAACGAATACAGATGACTTTGTCGGTCACTTGTTAACCACATCGACTCATGACACTCTATTATTCTTCACCAACAAAGGTAAAGTCTATCGTTCCAAAGGATATGAAATACCTGAATATGGTAGAACGGCAAAAGGATTGCCGCTTATCAACTTGTTGGAAGTCGATAAAGGCGAGTGGGTCAACGCAATCATACCTGTGAAAGAATTTGCTGACGATTGGTATTTATTCTTCACGACCAGACATGGGGTATCAAAGCGTACACCTTTGTCTTCTTTTGCAAATATCCGTAATAATGGTTTAATTGCCCTAGGTTTACGTGAAGATGATGAATTGATTTCTGTCCGTCTTACGAATGGAGAGAAACAGATTATAATTGGAACGAAGTCCGGGATGATGATTCGTTTCCCTGAGACGGATGTACGGACAATGGGACGTACTGCAGCGGGAGTTAAAGGGATTTCCTTAAGGACGAATGATGAAGTTGTCGGAATGGAAATTCTTGAAGATGATGAAGAAGTCCTGATCGTTACGAAAAACGGCTATGGAAAACGGACCTCTGCGGAAGAATACCGTATTCAAAGCCGTGGAGGCAAAGGAATAAAAACATGTAATGTCACTGAGAAAAATGGTGAACTTATAGCCGTGAAAACAGTTACGGGTGTAGATGAAGATTTGATGCTGATTACAGCAGCTGGTGTATTAATCCGAATGGAAGTCGAAGGCATTTCTAAAACGGGCCGTAATACACAGGGTGTTAAGCTCATCCGACTCGAATCCGCTGATAATGAATATGTTTCGACGGTAGCCATCGTAGGAAGAGAAGAGGAAGAAGAAGAAGAAAATGACATGGATATAGAAACGGTCACGACTCCAGATTCTGATTCTGAACCTACTGTAATTGAAGAAAATGAAGAAACTGAAAAAGATACGGAAGAATAATCTTTCCACAAAAAAAGACCCAGGCAATTGAGCGGGGTCTTTTTTTTGTGCTTAAGATGAATTTCAAACTAATTTCATGAGTGTTCGAATTTGAGTAAAAAGACTTATCATATTCAGGGGATTCAAAATGAAAATGCTAATAAATTGAATTTGTTTAGGCATTTAATCATAAAAAAAGGATAGTTTATACCATTTTTTTCAAGTATAGGTAAGCGTTGAAAAAAATTTGATTGATGGAAAGAGATTTCTGCCGAAAGAAGTAATGGATCCAGAATGGGATTAAATGGAAGAGTCATCGGATTTTACGGATTTTTATCTTAAGTCGGTATAAACATATAAACGGTTATTTAAAAATTGGCAAGCGGGCAGTATAGTCGAGGTGGCCATGATTCGTTTAATCATGGTTCTCCTTATGGACAAGGCTTTTAAAACTCTGTTATCAAGCTTCGCTAATTTTTTCATAGGAAGCAGGGTCAAACTGAACAATGGATTCATTGCTGAAATCATTTTTATTGATGCCGGCTCGGAAACAAGACCGGTCATAAAGGTGATCGATAGTGAGCAAATTATCAATTTAGTGATTAATCGGGAATTATATATAGAAGAAATATTATAATGTTTAAAGAAGAAATTTACTCTTAAAAGGTAAGCTTTTTCAGCTTGATCAGGAGTGCAGTCATAGTATTTGAAATCTATGAATTCATGTATATTATTTATTTTAAACTAACTATTGCTTTTATTCCTGATACTAGATATAATAACTAAGTCGACAGCGAAAGAATAAAGTTGTTGACAAAATATAATATAGTTGATATATTATTAAAGTCGTTTCCAAACGAACGACACAAATTGCTCTTTGAAAACTGAACAAAACAAAGCGCCAACGTTAAATTTTAAGTGAGCACACACTA
>NZ_JAGGQN010000046.1:0-24083 GCF_018613275.1 Bacillus sp. ISL-4 | reverse complement strand
GCCTTATAGACAGCTCCGATCATCAGCTAAAGCACCTGTTAGTTTAACAAGGTTTAAATTATCCCTGACGTAATATCTTTTGAAACATTCTCGGTTGATGTTTTTCAAAACCTTTTATCAGCCACCGCTAATGGCAGCTGAGAAATTTTTATATTTAGATATCATATTGACTTTTAAATTCAAAAATCTCATCAACAGCTTGGTGATATCCACCCGATTTTTGAAAGGATTCCCTTATATATGAAACATCTTTATGGAAAGATGGGTCGTTTAACACATGATCTACGGCCTCACGTAGTTTATTTGCATTCAAGCTTTGCATTTGTAATTTAATACCTGCTCCGATATTGGCAACTTGTTGAGCAATAATTGGCTGATCCGCGCTTTGTGGGATTACAATTAGCGGAACCCCGTAGTAGAGTCCCTCACTGGTACTATTCATTCCACCATGTGTGATAAATAATTTAGTGTATTTTAGCACTTCCGTTTGTGGAACATATTTTTTTACTATGAAGTTTTGGGGGATTTCTCCTAAATCAATTAGTGGGGTTTGTTGACCGATCGACATTACAACCGTGTGATTACTATTTCCAAATGCTTCAAAACAAAGCTTATAAAAATCAACAGCACGGTTAAAAACTGTCCCGAGTGAAATGTAAATGGGACTTTTCCCTTTGATAGCAGCAAGGTCAAAGTTATCCTGTTTTAATCGTGAAGAGATGGATGGACCTACAAATTTGTAAGTTTGGTCGAATGCTTCTCCAAAAGGTTGAAACTCCCTAGTTGTATAAACGATTGTAAGTGGTGCAGGATTACAAAAAACTTCGTAAGGAGAATGAATCTCCACATCATATTTCCCCTTCACCATTGCCGTCAGGCTTTGAAATTCATCGTATATACGTTTAACTATTTCTGTAGGGATTTCTTTAGAAAGCTGTTCCAACATTTTATCGAATGATGCTTTTGTCTGCGCAAAAGAAGTACAAGAATTGATTGCAGGAAGCTTAAGGATTTTGGCAAGTAAATGTCCACAACCAAACATAGAATCGTGGATGATGTAATCAAAATGCTCTCCTTTGATCTGTTCAAGAACGCTAGGTATGACGATATCTACCGTACGTAAAAGACCGTTGATTCTTTCGAGTAAATAATTTCTTCCACCTGAGATAAAAGCTTTTATAAATTTTTCACCGTCAAATGTTCGTACAGTAGCTCCCGTCTTCTCAATACGCTCTCGAAAAGCTTCTATCGTAAAGTACACTACCTCTTCTCCACACGAAATAAGCTCTTGCACAACTCCAAGAGTTGGATTGATATGTCCTTCTGATCCACCATTAATAAATAAAACACGTGCCATTTTATCACTCCTTAGGTAATTCTGTAAGAGTATGGTTACTGGCCCATACCCTTCCCAACTCAAATAATTTAAATTTATCATAGTACAATACTTGAAAACCTCAAACTCCTAATCACCCTTGTAATCTAAAATTAATATCGTTTAGGTACCATTCTTCTTCAAATAAAGGGCCAGAATGTTCTTTTTCTTTTTTACTTATGTACAGATGATCGTCGTTTTAGGTATGAATTGCTTGAGCAGATGAAATGATTAAATCTTTCAAAACTTAAAATCTTCGCTTCAAAAATACAAATTTAAACATAGACTTATCAAAAAGAAAAAGACCGAAATTAAACGGTCTTTGTTTGTAAGGTATTGTTTGAAGATGGTGCACACACCGTTTCTGCTTTTTTACAATCGCTTATTTTTCTTCCTCTGTGATGTTTTTTTATTTATTTTGTTTTCTCAATCCTGTGCACCTAGTCCAAGCCTTTTGAGAAGATTCGTTAACTGTATTTTTTCCTCATTACTTATAAAAGACAAATTTTTAGATATGACTTCAACGTGTTGAGGAAAGATGTCTTTAAATAAACTTTGTCCTTTGTCAGTTAGAACTACATTTGAAGCTCGACGGTCTGTTGGACTTGGCTCCCTTTTAACAAATTCTTTTTTTTCGAGTTTATCCACAACGTAAGTGATGCTCCCACTGGGAATAGACAATTTTTCACTAATTTTTTGAATGGAGTGGGGTCCCTTATTATAAAGAAGTTCCAGAATCATAAAATTCTCTGAACTAATTCCGTGTCTTTCAATATCTTTAACGACATGACCAAAAATAGTTTTACTTGCCTTAAGCCAGATACGGAAAAGACGTAAATCAATCTGGCTTTGTTCATCTCCTTGATACATTCACCGAACCTCCTATTACGACTAACATTTAAAATTACAATTGGTTATTTTGGTTTTCTGTATAAAGGATAATCAACTTCAGTCGGAACTTCAATTAGGAAGATTCTAAAATCTTTATCTAATGCTTGAATTGTTACTTCTCCACCCTGTCCTGATTGAACGATGGCAAAATCTTTTTCTGCTAAACGAGTGGGTTTGTTCGTGTCTAATGAAAAAGCTCCATCGCCTCTGATGGCTAAACCAGCTAATATACGATTCGATGAAATGCCATGAGTATATACTGTTCCCCTTGGAATGAGTACCTCCCACATCGAAGCATCTGTCACGATTTTCATTGGCGAATCATTTCCTAATAGTGTTTTTATTTTCACACCATCTTTATCCGTTATAGAAAAATCATTGGAATCGTATTGTGCATAAGCTGGTGTACGTTTTACAGCCTGACTTAAATGCGGTTCAAACCAGATTTGAAAGATTTCCGAAGGTTCTTTTAATGCTTCTGCATGATATACACCGGAACCTGTTTGCATGAGCTGGGTTCCCCCTTCTTCTACAACACTTTCCGTACCAAGTGTATCCCGATGATAAGCTTTACCCTTTATCACATAGGTGATGATTTCAAAACCTTGATGTGGGTGCAGCCCAATTTCTGCATGTTCCTGAGAATGCCCCCAAGCCCAGTAAAATAATGGTCCTAGTCGATTTATTAGAGACCCTTCTCCAGAAAAGCCAATCGGTTTTTGCTCTTTTATTTTACCGTCATCAAACTGCCCGTGCGCTTGATCTTCTGGTTTAATAATTTTAATTTCCATTTGTATCCCTCCTATAGGTCAATTGGCTATTTATCCAAGCAAAGCTCCGAAATTTATAAGTAGAACCACTAATCCAAGAATTAATAAAATGATCGGCATCATCATCTGTTTTACAGTATCTTTCATTTTAATATGAGTAAAAACGGCACCAATCATCGTTACTACAATGAATATCCCTCCCCATGCAGCTAAACTCTCATTCCAAATACCTGCGATAACCAATACCGCTGAAACGACTTCTGCCATACCTGTAAACACTCTAAACCATCCTGGATACCCATAATGCTTAAACCCTTCCACCATTTGCTTTGATCCGAACTTCATAAATCCAAACATTAGGAATCCCAATCCTAATATAACTTGAAGAATTATTGACAATACACTCATTATTCCTCTCCCCTTTTTCCATTTATTTCACTATTTTTTATCCTATAATTATTTATCCTAATGTCAGGATAAATATAGCCTAACATTAGGATAAGTTTCATGTCAACAAAAATACCAATTTAGTTATTCGGTTGTTGTGTAGTTATTTACTGTTCATGATCCTTTCCATTAAACAAATCTGCCCCTTTTACTCCACAAAAAAAAGGCTGCCGCAGCAACCCTGTTATTGAAGTAAAGGACCTGTTAATATAACCCCCGCTTAAATGAACCTCTTATCATCTAACAATTCCTCCTCATCACTTAACATATTGATAAATTTTATTAAAGACGCAGGTACATACTTATCTTTTCGATAAATGAATACTGTTTTGACTTTTCCGTATAGTGTCGGGATTGAATGTTGTCTAAGGCCTTCTTGTTCATGCTTTGCAATAACACTTTGTGGAAGCATACTTATACCTAGACCAGCTGCGACACAACCGATGATTCCATCTATAGTGCCAAATTCCATTATCTTATTAGGTATCATCTTCTCTTGTTTTAACCATAGTTCAAACTTTTCCCGATAAGCACATCCTGCATGAAATACAAGCAGCGTCCTTGTTTGAATATCTTTGATAGAAGATATAGGAGGATGAACTGTATCTGTAATGAGAATTAGTTCCTCTTCGAATACTTCTTTCTGAATGAGATCAGGGTGATTAATGGGTCCAGCCACAAATGCTCCATCCAATTCATTCTGAAGCACTGCTTGAATATTTTGTTCAGTGGAGCCTGTTTTTAAAGTTAAATCTACCTCTGGAAAATCTTTATGATACTTTGAAAACAAGACTGGTAAGCGAACTGCTGCGGTTGTTTCCATTGAACCAATATTTAACGGACCTCTAGGTGTTTGATCATCATTCATCATATTTTTGGTTTCTTCTATGAGATCGAATATTTTTTCTGTATATGTTAGCAACATGCTTCCTTTGTCAGTTAATGCAGTGCCACGATTATGTCTATAAAAAAGAGTTGTTTGAAGATCCGATTCCAACTGCTGTATTTTCATCGTGATATTTGACTGTGCATATTGAAGTTCCCTTGCTGCTTGAGAAATGCTCCCCATCTTAGCAACACTCTGGAAAATTTTTAATGAATGCAAATCCAAAATAATCTCTCCTTAGTTGGTTTATCTTTTAGCCATCATTATGAGTGATACCAAATATAAATTTTAAGTATTATACCATATAGCAAAGAAAAGATATGCTTATAATATCCTACATTTCAATTGGACACTCTAAAACCATTATTTATTTTGAGGGGAGATACACAAATTGCCATTATTACGTTTTGATTTGATAGAAGGAAGAAGCGAAGAAACGTTAAAAAAATTATTGGATTCGGCTCACCATGCGATGGTGGAAGCTTTCCAAGTGCCTGAAAGTGATCGTTATCAAATAGTTCATCAGCACCCGCCGCATGAGCTAATAATCGAGGATACCGGACTGGGGTTTAAAAGAAGCAAAGACCTAGTGATCATTAGTATTGTAAGTAAAAAAAGAACTGAAAAACAGAAAGAAACCTTATACTCACTACTGGCTCATAAACTTGAATCGGACTGTGGGATTTCTCCACAGGACTTGATGGTTTCTATAACAGAAAACAGCGATGCTGACTGGAGTTTTGGACGAGGGGAAGCACAGTTTCTAACAGGTTCATTATAGCTATAAAGGTATGCTTAACGTATACAATTTCATTGGAGGAGAATCTTTGAAAAATCAATCTTATCTTTTTTTAATCGGGGGAATATTTTCTTTAATCATTGCGATGGGGATTGGAAGATTTGCATATACTCCCATTCTTCCCCTTATGCAAAAAGAACTTTCTTTATCAAATACAGTTGCTGGTTATATAGCATCCAGTAATTACGCAGGATATTTGCTTGGAGCAATTTTAGCAGGTGCCATTCCTTTCAAGAAGTATAGAACCATTTTGTTAAGAATAAGTCTAATTATCAGTATCTTGACCACTGCCCTAATGGGTCTCTCATACTCTAATTTACTTTGGTATGGACTTCGCTTTCTATCAGGGTTTGCCAGTGCGTTTGTGTTGGTCTTAGCCTCCGGTCTCGTGTTAGATAAACTTGCAACTATAAGAAAAACCAGTTGGGCGGGGATTTTTTATGGGGGAGTGGGTTTGGGAATCTTTTTATCCAGTCTAATGATTCCGAGTTTAAACCATTTATTTCATTGGGAAGGAACATGGTTAGGACTAGCTGTTGTGAGTGGAATTCTTGCGATCTTTGTATGGATCTGGCTCGATGAAACTCCTAACGTTGTCGAGAAGAAAAATAAACAAGATAAAATTGGAAAAGTGCCCCCCACTAAAAAGCTTATATGGTTGATTATTGCGTATGGTTTAGAAGGATTGGGTTACATTGTTACCGGAACGTTTATCGTATCCATCGCTGAAAAAACTTCATACTTTCATAATGGTGCTACCTTAGTTTGGATGATGGTGGGGTTGGCTGCGATTCCATCCTGTCTCATCTGGTCTTTACTAGCTAAAAAATGGGGATTCATTAAATCTTTAGTGCTTGCAATGGCTTTGCAATCCTTGGGTATCGCGATGCCAGCCTTTTGGATGTCAAAAACTAGTTTTGTCATAAGTGCTTTATTATTTGGAGCCACGTTTATGGGTATCACCACCCTGGCTACAACATTGGGACGGGAAATGAATCCATCTGATAGCAGTCGGACTATTGGCATGCTTACCGCTATTTATGCTATTGGACAGTCGATAGGACCAACCCTTGCTGGAGTTTTATCATCACTCACACATGATTTCAATGCTGCTTTTATTGGCGCAGCAAGTGTTGTCTTCTTTGGGGCAATTTTGCTTTCAAGTGGGATTCATTTCGAAATCAACCCTAACGTTCATCCATCCAGTATAAAAAAACAGAAGAGAATTAATTAGGAATAATATACAAAATTGGGGGAGTCATTGATGTTAAATAATGAAATGATGAAGCAGTTGAAGATTAAGAATCCTATTATCCAAGCTCCTATGGCTGGCGGGATCACCACTTCGAATTTAGTAGCCGAGGTATCCAATGCTGGGGGACTTGGAATGATTGGAGCAGGCTATCAGACACCCATACAATCAAGAGAGCAGATTAGAGAAATCAAGCAGTTAACGTCAAACCCTTTCGGCATCAATCTATTCGTGCCGAACGAATTTAACGTAACGCCTGACGCAGTCCAATCAGCTAACCAGCTATTACACACCATTCGTAAGCAATTAAATTTAGAACAAACAGACAGCTTTGACATTCCTGAGCATAAAAAAATTTATGAAAGCTTCATTGAACAAGTTAAGGTTGTCATTGAAGAGAATGTATCTATTTGTTCCTTTACATTTGGTATTCCTCCTAAGGAAGTGGTGGATGAATTAAAACAGCATAACATCACTCTTATAGGAACAGCTACAACGGTTAGGGAAGCCGTTGCAAATGAAAAAGCGGGAATGGATCTGGTTGTTATGCAAGGCAGTGAAGCTGGCGGGCATCGCGGGAACTTTATTGATGGTCATCAGGAGAGCCTAGTAGGTTTAATGTCACTTATTCCGCAGGCTGTTGACAATGTAAACATACCTGTTATTGCTGCAGGAGGAATTATGGATGGAAGAGGATTAATGGCTTCACTCTTCTTAGGAGCACAAGGTGTACAAATGGGTACAGCTTTCTTGACTTGTATAGAAAGTGGGGCACATAAGGTACATAAAGAAGCCATCTTGAATGCTGATGAAGACCAGACAACCTTTACTCGTGCCTTTTCTGGTAAATGGGCAAGAGGTATTAAAAACAAATTCATTGCAGATATGCTGGAGCATGAATTGCTTGTACCCGATTTTCCTGTTCAAAACCTATTAACTCAAGTAATTAGAAAAACGTGCAGTGGACAAAATAATCCAGATTTCATGTCACTCTGGTCTGGACAAAGTCCAAGATTAGCCAAAAGTCAAACCGTTGAAAGATTAATGAAAGATATTATGTCTGAAGCTAAAATATTGAGGCAGCAGCTCCATGCTCTTTAAATAAATCTAAAATTGCCATTCGTACCATAAGGTCACCAGATATTCCTGGTGACCATCTTTGGCATCGTTTCTCTATAAAAAAAAGAACCGTTTTCCCTATAAGAAAAACGACTCTTTTGGTAAACATGGCAACAAATTGGCAAACGTTGTATCCATGCAATCACTTTTTATATATTTCGAGAATCCGATACTACTTCCTTCACTCTATTGCGTTTTAAAGCAGTACACAGTATCACAATCATGCTTATTAATCCAATCCAAACAAAGACAGTAACTGGAGTGTTCCAAGTTAATTCTTCACCAAAAAAGAGTAATTTCCGAAGACCTTCTACCATAAATCGCATTGGCAACCAAGAGTAAATCCAATCCCGATAAAATGGAGACATCATTTCAGGTGCCATTGCCAGTAAAGGGGCACCGAAGAAAAGTATTAAGACAAAGACTGCAATGCCCTTAATTCCAACTAACGAAAATACAGCCGAAATCATTAAGAAGAAACTAAAGGCGGTAATTGATAAGAATAAAGCCGTAGCCATGAAATTCGGGATATTCAAACCAACCATTCCATCTGCTATCCAGGTAAAGCCAAATCCAATTACCAGAGCTACAACCGCACCCATTAAAATTTGCCCGACCTTTGTGACAAGGTTTTCTTTTCTAGTGCGGATCGGCATTTTGCTAATAGAAATAAAGATTATCGCAGCACTAGCCAAACTAGCCATCCATAATGGCTGGAATAAGGAAACAGGAGCATTTCCGTTCGCACTATTCGTGCCGATTTCATTGACATTTGTGACTTTCTTAGCGATTGGAACTGCAAGGCTTGCTGCCTGTTTTGCTGTCAAAGTTGCTCCTTGTTTTTCAAAACCATCAAGTAGTTGTTTTCGGACAGTGTTGTTCATGTTGTCAACTACTCCATTCAAGACCTGTCCTGCCATCGTTGAAGCAGCCGCATTCATTCCCTGGTTAATAAATATTTGTACTTCAGGTGCAGAAGGTGCTGGTGTCCGTAATGATGCTTGCTTTGGACTAAAATCTTTGGGGATAACTAAAGCCGCGTAATACTTTTGATTATCTAAACCTTTTTGGACTGCCTCAATACTGTCTACTTCCACCCATTTTACAGCAGCGTCCTTTTCCTTTGTTGATGCTGAAGACTTTTGTATCATTTCCACAATCGTTTGCCCCATATTCATCTTTGGTTGATTTGGAATTTCCACTCCTTCATCCACATTTACGATTGCAATCGGCAGATTTTTCGGTTGTGGCTGAACCGATGGAAATAATGTCAGTGAAAAAATAAAAATAACTGCCAATGCGATGATCGGTGAAACCAATACCAGTTTATTTTTGAACATATTTTACCCCTCCTTGGTTTGGGTTATAATAAAGAACAACCTGTTGTTTTGTTTACTACATTCCAAATTATAATTTGGGGACTAGTTCTGTTTCAATAATCAAAAATGGCACATGTGTTGGTTACGGAACACCGTAAATAAATGTGTTGGATAAAATCAAGGAGGAATTAGCTTGCTAGATAGTAATACGGATTTGCGGATCATTCGGACAAAAGAGTCCATCCGAAATGCACTAGTAGAATTAATCGATGAAAAAGGTTTCAAAGCAATTACTGTTAAAGATATAACAACCAGGGCAAAAATTAATAGAGGTACATTTTATGCACACTATCAAGACAAATTTGATTTAATGACTAAATACGAAGAAGAAATCATGCTTGAAATGTCCAGAATTGCAAAACAGAACTTTCCAGCTGTTATTGCCGCACTTGGAACCGACTCCGCGACTTTAGCACCATTTACCCTCGCAGTTTCAATATTTGAGTATTTTAATGAAAATAGTGGATTTATGAAAGCGGTGTTAGGTCCAAAAGGAGATTTATCATTTCAAACAAGACTGAAAGATTTTATGTGGAAAACACTGTTTGGAAATAATCCAAACGCACTTATTAAGGAGGACAATTTACTTGTTCCAGGACATTATTTAACTTCTTACGTTGCATCTGCACATATAGGAGTAATTCAACAATGGTTGGATAGTGGCAGGAAAGAATCCCCTCAAGAAATGGCTCGTATCCTATCGACCATTACAGTTAATGGTCCCTTCTTTGCAGCTGGTTTGAAAAAATAAATCACTCAGGGATAAAGGGACAATACCATGAAAAATAGGTACTGTCCCTTTGTATCAATCTTAATCAAATCCAACCTTCTCCTTTACTGCAATATTAATTCATTTCAAATGCATTAACTCATTGTTGAACTAAGCATAGGCACAGCTTAAGCACGATATGTTTAAATATCGAAGAAGAGCTCCTGTTAGTTTAATTTTCCTAAAAATCACTACGGTATTAAATGACCTTAAAGTAATGTAACCAGGCAAAGATGAACGGGATGGAGAGATAATAAATGTTTATTAAGCATCCTAAAATCATTACGTACTTTATGAATCTTTTCTTAATAAGAATGGACAAAAATAGCCCAATAACCGGTAATAGAATAGCTGCGTTGTATCGTTATATGAACAAAATTGTGCATCCCCCAAGGACTAACATTCAACATCCCTATTCAAATCAAACTAGTAATAAATATATATATTACATTTCTCATCTTTATCTCCCTTTACAGAGTCCCCAGTCTTCTTAGTGAAACTTTAACATATAATTCCATTTATTTGGTTACATATTACCTGAATCATCCTTCCCCTTTAACTCCACACAAAAAAAGGCTGCCGCAGCAACCCCTTTTATTGAAGCTCAGTGTCTAATCAATTCATTTTTCCAATGCCATATTAACAGTATCAACGGCATGGATTGCGGCCGTATCAAATAATGGCACTTCTGAATCCTCTGGTTTAACCAGTAATCCAATTTCGGTGCAGCCTAATATTATTCCTTCCGCTCCTTCATCCACTAACCCCTTGATAATCTTTTTGTAATGATTTCTTGATGATTGTTGGATTTCCCCTAAACATAATTCTTCATAAATTACTTTATTGATCACTTTTCTATCCTCGTCATTTGGTATCAAAACCTTGATACCATTAGATTCAATTCGTGTTTTATAAAAGTCTTGCTCCATCGTATATTTAGTGCCAAGTAAACCAACCGTACTGATTTTGGACTTTTTAATTTGTTTTGCGGTTGAATCAGCAATGTGTAAAATCGGCAAACTGACTTTTTCTTCAATATATCCGACCACTTTATGCATCGTATTTGTACAGATGACAATCATTTCGGCACCTGCCTTTTCCAATGACAGAGCTACATCGGCTAATAATTTACCGGAACTTTCCCAATCCCCTTCAGCTTGATAGCGTTCGATCTCTTCAAAATCCACACTATATAAAATGCACTTGGCTGAATGCAATCCTCCCAATTTGGCTTTTACTTCCTCATTAATGAGTCGATAATATTCCAGCGACGATTCCCAGCTCATTCCGCCAATAAGGCCAATAGTTTTCACAAATATTCCCCTTTTCATAGTTTAATTTATCAGTCGAAAAACTCCATATGTGCTTTTTCTTGTTTGTAGTAATCTATTCTGTTTTGTAAAGTACCTGTATGAAACTCGAACTTATGACCATCTGGATCAGTGAAATAAATGGACTTCTTATCTTTTTCATCTCTTGGACGTCCTGACAGGATGCTTACATTCAATTCCTTTAGTTTCTCGTACATGTTCATAAAGTCAGCTTCTTCAATGGAAAATGCTATATGTGTGTATGATTGGCTTATTTCATTACGGGGTATATCCTTTTCTGCATTCAGGGCAAGCCACATTCCATTCAAATCAAAATAGGCAGTGTTTCTCCCCATAACTAACAATTTTGCATCAAAAACATTTTGATAAAACTCAATGGATCTCTCTAAATTAGAAACTGAAAATAAAAAGTGATTCAAACCTTTTATAGACACTCTACCACCTCATATTAAGGTTTCTTTTTTTTCGCCATTAAACGCTTATAAAGAGGATACCCGAACATGTAATACCCTGAAAATGACAGCAGGATTAAGGATAAACCGGTCATTGTGAGGATACTGTATCTATACCAATCGCCAAAGAAGGTTCCATCATGCAAAGTGATGAGGAACGTCGAGTAATCTGGATTTGTGGATAACACTTTTCCCGTACTCACATCTATTTGAACACCTTGACCGTTATTAAAGCGAACCTGGTACACATTTGCACTTGGTCTATATTCAATTCTAAATATATCTTCAACCGAGTCCGCTCCTGGAAGATCCTGAGACGTAGCAATGGACACGACCTTTTCCATAGGTATTGCTTGATTTGGACCCGCCTCTTTCCCCGTCCTTAACTCATCAGCCACTCCGAGTGGTAACATATAAACAAGCACGAGGCCTGTGACTGCGATGAACATAAAAAAAACGGATAAAACCAATCCAGTCCATTTATGTATTTTTCGGCTTAATTGATACAACTTTACAGATTTCGACAATGTTCCAACACATCCCTTGACTATTTTCCAAAACGGTAAAATTCATACAATTATAAATTTTTCTTCATAACCACCCGATCTTCATTTACAACATAATCATTTTTCAGATAAAATGCTTCTGCAAGCCCGTCATTGGCAGTTAATAAATATAGACTTTTAATCTCTCTTTTCTGCAGTTCATCTTCTAAAGATTGAAGCATCTTTGAGCCATGCCCTTTACCTTGCATTTCATTATTCACACAAAGTTCTGCCAAATAAAAAGTTAAACCTTGATAAGACACCTTACTATTTCCAGCAACAAAACCAACAGCATTGTGATCAACCTGAAATAAAAAGCCAAGAAATTTAGGCGTATGCAATAAGTCGGATAGTCTCTCTTTAGCCGTTTCATATGTCCAACTTTCATTCCATGGTTCACGATTAAACACGTTCATGTAGAGTTCGATACATTGCTCCAGATTCTCCGATGTCAGTGGCAGCATTTCTGTCATATTCATGCTTCCTTTCTATTTTCATTAAAATTTTGTATATTAATCCAAATTATATCTTATCTTATGTGAACTAACCTGTTTCTATAGGACCATAAAAGAAGAGCTGCCAAAGCAGAAGAAAATCACCTAAAATACTAGACAACTAAAAAAACATGGAGGAGAAAACAATGAACAGATTGGAAAATTATGAGGTTCTGAATCAATTGAAATACATAGATGGCATTACCATTATCGATAATAAAGGGACAATCTTATTTACAATCAAATTTAATCCGCGATTTCACTCTGAAACTCTCGAACGAGAGGAAATATTAGGAGAAAGCTTATTTTCTGTATTTCCTACGTTGAATGAAAAATCGAGCACGTTATTAAATGCCCTGAAAACAGGTCGCCCTATTTTTAAAGGCAAGCAAGAAATTGTTGATTTTATGGGACGGAAAATTGAAACCACAAATATTTCTTTACCAATCAGGGCCCATGGGAAAATTATCGGAGCAATTGAATTGTCGAAAGAAAGAAGTAAAGAAGATTCAATTCCTAATAATGTAATCGAGATCAATTCAGAAATGTTTAAAGGCGATAAACGATTACTGGAAAATATTCGGCCGGAACGTGCCAAATATACACTAAAAGATATTATTACTGATAACGAGGAAATGAAGAATTTAAAGCGCTTAACCGAAAAAATCGCTAAAGGAAGCTCACCCGTCTTTATATATGGTGAAACAGGAACAGGAAAAGAATTATTTGCCCAATCACTGCATAATGCCAGCAACCGTGCAGAAAAGCCTTTCATTGCGCAAAATTGTGCAGCCATTCCGGAAGCCTTAATTGAAAGTATTCTGTTCGGTACAATAAAAGGAAGTTTTACAGGAGCAGAAAATAATCCAGGTTTATTTGAAATAGCGGAAGGAGGAACCATTTTCCTGGATGAGATCAACTCGATGCCCATTCATCTCCAGTCCAAGTTATTAAGAGTACTGCAGGACGGATATATTCGCAGATTGGGAGATAGAAATATTAGAAAGGTTGATGTACGTATAATCACGGCGTCCAATAAACGCCCTGAAGATTGTGTAAAGGATAAAGATATGCGGCTTGATTTATATTACAGATTATGTGTAATGACGCTCAATATTCCGTCATTACGTGAACGGAAAAATGATATTAAGCCTTTATTGGATTGTTTCATCTCTAAATATAATGTGCTGCTGCACAAAAATATTACCAACGTATCCAAAGAAGTATATGACTTTCTCTTGAGATACAACTGGCCAGGGAATGTACGGGAATTGGAACATATTGTTGAATTTGCGATCAATCAAATAGATGAATGGGAAGATACACTTCAAATGAAAGACATTGAAGAGCGTGTGAAAAATTTCATTAGACATAATGAAGAAGAGTTTCAGATTGAACCATTAAAAGATGCTGTTGCCAGATTAGAAAAGATCATGATTGAAAAAGCCATCCATCAAACCAAAAACAACGTATCGCAAGCAGCTAAATTACTCGAAATACCAAGACAGACTTTGCAAAATAAGATCCGATTGTACGAAATAGTGCCCAAAAGCTAACAATGGACAAATAAACGATGGAGAAAGTGCCCAAAATATAACATCCATTGCTTAAATATTAACAATTTTATCATTTTCACTATCTGAAATCGACATTATCATAATGCGAAACTCTTATTTTCCTGCATAAAACAGCGGAAAATGATGAGATCTCTTGGCATACTTCTTGCTTAGTTTACAGATGTAACACAAAGCATTTCCTCTCTATAAAAAACTAGGAAGAAGGGTTATTGTATGAAAATTGGTATGCCGAGGGAAATCAAGGCTGGCGAAGATCGCGTTGTATTTACACCAATAGAAACTGCTGAGTTAGTCGGAGATGGGCATTGCGTGTTGATCGAGACAGAAGCTGGTTTGAAAGCTGGCTTCACTGATGAGGAGTATCTAGAAGCAGGCGCCCAAATCAGACTGACTATTGACGAAATATATAAGGAAGCCGACTTTATTGTGAAAGTTAAAGAAATTTCACCCGAAGAATATGAGCTGATGAGGGAAAATCAATTGATCTTCGCCTGCCTCCATCCGGCTTCAAACAGAGAAGAAGTGGACGTATTAATGAAGAAAAAGGTGATTGCACTTACGGCAGAGGATTCCCATAGATACGGTTCCCCGAATTGCGAAGTTGCAGGTAAATTAGGGGCTTTAATGGGAGCATATCATTTACTTAGTATAAATGGAGGAAACGGACAGCTTATATGCGGAGTCGGCGGCGCACCGGGAGCGAATGTCCTGGTCCTTGGTGCTGGAATTGTTGGAAAAGCAGCTACAGAAATTGT
This sequence comes from Bacillus sp. ISL-4, assembly GCF_018613275.1. Classification (NCBI taxonomy): domain Bacteria; kingdom Bacillati; phylum Bacillota; class Bacilli; order Caryophanales; family Bacillaceae; genus Bacillus; species Bacillus sp. ISL-4. Next base: position 9,242 of record NZ_JAGGQN010000046.1, on the reverse strand, counting down.
TTCCGCCTTAGGTGCTGACGTTACCCTAATGGACATCAATATAGGTGCATTAAGACATTGCCAAGAAATTTTTCCTAAAAATGTAAACACGATGATATCCAATCAACAAAGCATTAAGAAAGTCCTTCAAGATATAGACTTAGTCATCAATTGTGTGAAATGGCCAAAACATAGAAAAGATCATTTAATTACTAGAGATATGTTAAAGATCATGAAAAAAGGTTCAGTGATTGTAGACATCAGTGCGGATGTAGGCGGGGCAATTGAAACCTATAAACCGACAACACATGCAGACCCTACTTATGTGTTAGACGGCGTAGTCCATTTCGGAGTCGATAATATACCAGGAGCTGCACCACATACTGCCTCTAAAGCCTATGCTGCAGCCATGCTGCCTCATATCCGGTCCATCGCGAACAACGGTGTAGCCGAGGCGTGCAGGAGAGATGGGTTCTTAAGAAGAAGCCTAACCGTTTATAAAGGCATTCTTACACATGAAGAAACATGTGTCGTTCAAGGCAGGGAATTCACATTTCCGGAAGAAGCACTGGGTTTAACAGATCGCAATGATCTCGATTTTGTACCTAAGGCTACGACTACAAAATTGCCGATGAAAATGAGTTAGCATATCAACCATTTTAAAAGAAGAAGCGTTAAGGGGGGAGAAAAATCCATGAATGAAGTTGAAAAAAAGGTTTCACTCAAGGTGGCATTGCTGACCATTCTTGTATTGATAACGGTTTTATCAATCGGTAACGGCATTTTGAAACTGCCTACTGATATCGTATTTATTGTCGCAACGATTGCAATTTCCATCGTTCTATTAACACAGGGATTTAAAGGCAAGGAACTGCAAGAATATTTCGTTGATGGTTGCAAGAAATCATTGCTGGTCGTGTTGATTTTAATGAGTGTAGGAATGGTTATTGGTTCTTGGATTGTTTCGGGGATTGTTCCCTCCATTATTTTTTATGGACTAAAATTATTGTCTCCCACCGTGTTTTTAGTATCAGGCTTTCTGATATTATGTGTTACCTCCTTTTTTATCGGCAGCGCTTATGCATCAGCAGGAACACTTGGAGTGGCATTTATGGGCATTGGCTATGGAATGGGAATACCACCTGCATTAACAGCAGGCATGGTTGTATCGGGGGCCATATTTGGAAATAAAATCTCGCCATTTGCCGACACTACTAACTTGGCAGTGGCCGTGACGGGTGTTGAACTCACGAGCCATCTTCGGTCCATGCTTTATTCCGTTCTCCCCATACTAGTCATCAGTACCATCTTGTATGGAATTCAGGGAATGAAGTTTTCCCATAATTCGTTGGATGTGACCAAAATAGATTCAATTACAGATACATTGTCTGAACACTTTGTGATCAGCCCCTTTTTGCTGCTTGTACCGGTTATAACGATTTTATTGGCTGCCAAGAAAGTTCCCCCATTAATTGCCTTATTAATATCAGCCTTAGGCGGGGTGATTGCTGCTGCTTTAATTCAAACAAATTATGATATAAACACCATTTTCACCGCACTATCTAAAGGATTCCAAATACACACCGATGTCGAACAAGTCGACAACTTACTTAATAGAGGCGGTATAGCAAGCATGATGCCGACTGTTACTCTATCCATCTTAATTCTCGGTTTTGGAGAAATATTACAAAGAACAGGGATTGTAAGTGCTATTCTAGGCAGCATTAAGAATGCGATCAAAAGTGCACGAAGTCTTGTTTTAACAACCTTATTCTCAGGATTAGTGACAGATATGCTTACAGCAAGCCAGTATATGTCCATAATATTGCCTGGTCAAATGTTTAAATCCGCTTATAAAAAACATAACGTATCGCTAACCGTCCTTTCCAGAACGTTAGAAGATGGCGGAACCATGTTTTCCTATCTCGTTCCTTGGTCGTTAACAGCCATTTATTTATCAGGGGTACTGGGAGTCTCGACTTTGGATTTTTTCCCTTATGCTTATCAAGCCATTTTAACACCTATTCTTGCCATCATTTACGCCTTAACAGGATTTGCAATCTTTAAAGAAAAAGGAAATCTGAACGAGGATAAAGAAAATCCGGAAGAAAAAACGTTCATGCAGAAAAAGATAAGCAATGAATAAAAAACACTTTAGCTGACAGCCCCGCTATATAATGTTCTAAGAAAAAAGGTCGACCAGTGATTTATACTGGCCGACCTTCGTTCATTAAGGATAGGATTCATTGTCAGTCCCCGTAATTTGATAACTGTTTCATGAATAAAACTCTATCTTGATTTAGGCCGTCATAGTCAGAGTGGACTGAAACACCATCAATTAATTTATCTCCCTCTTCCATTTCAAATCCCATCTTGAGATGATAGGCAATTGAAGATTTGTTGACAGGAGACGTTACACAACGGGCAATCTTGCGCCCATTTTAATGAACGACATTAAAAAACTGATGGTATAAATGTCTTCCGATATCATTTTTTCTGTATTCAGGATGTACGCCAACAAAGTGAATATATGCCTCATCAGATTGAGATTGAGACAGAATCCCTATTAGGAAACCGACTATTTTCCCTTCCTTTTCGGCAATGAAACTTGTATTTGTAAAATGATCAAAAAATAACTTCGGTAACATATCAGACATTTGCCTTCCGTCCCACCACTCATTGATCAGTGGAGATATTGCATTATAATCTGACCCTTTCACTGAACGAATTTCCATCCTTCTCCCCCCTTTAATGATGCAACTAATCTAATTTTATCATTAAGGTGAGTTTCACCTTATTAATTCTTAAGAACACATTATTTAACTAAACTCAAATTCATTTAATATTTCCTCTGAACCATCTACATTTAATAGTCGTAATTTTTTCTTCCATTTAAGTTGCATAAAGAAAGAGCTGCCATATAGACAGCTCTGACCTTAAGCTAACGCACCCGTTTTGTAAAAGCATATCACGGTTCAGTGCTGTCACCCTTCCTCATGTTAGAAGTCTTCATTCCACGTGATGTAGGAGGCAGTGGCCTTTGATTATCGCCTTCTCTTTTCAGATTAGTACTGGAGCTTAAAAGTTTGGGTCTTTTTTTAAACGCCCACAATGGTCTCCTGAAGAATGTATCGCCTAGTCCTTCCGGATTAAGCGGAGCAAATGGTGACATATAAGGAACTCCGAATGAACGCAGGCTGCATAAATGAACTAGGACGACAAAAAAGATTAAATTCATACCATAAAAACCCATTGCACCTGCGCAAATGATAAATACGAACCGCAGCAAGCGAGCAGCAGTTGCCATGGTATAGGAAGGGGTCGCAAAACTTGCAATGGCCGTGATCGATACCATGATGACCATTGCCGGTGATACAACTCCAGCCTGAACTGCCGCCTGCCCAATCACCAGGGCACCAACAATGGACATAGTCGCCCCAATGGCTTTGGGCATCCTTAGGCTTGCTTCTCGTAAGAGTTCAAATGTTATTTCCATGATGAATGCTTCAATAACTGCCGGAAAAGGAACGGAATCCCGTTGTGCTGCAAGAATGACGAGCAGCTTTGTTGGAATCATTTCTTGATGATACGTTGTAGCTGCTACATAAACAGACGAGGCAATTAGCGAAATAATGAAAATAAAAATACGTAAAAAACGTATAGCTGAGGCTATATCAAAGCGAGCATAGTAGTCCTCGACAGATTGAAAGAATTGAATAAATAACGCAGGCACCACCAAGACAAAAGGCGTTCCGTTAACAAAAATGGCTACCCTTCCTTCAAGGAGATTGCCAGCGACCTTATCAGGTCTTTCTGTATGATCCAGGGTAGGGAATGGGGTCATGACCTGATCTTCTATCAATTGTTCAATATATCCTGATTCAAGAATACTATCGATATTTATTCCTTTTAGACGCTCTTTGACCTCTTCGACGATTCCTTTTTTTGCAATCCCATTTATATACATAATGGAAACATCCGTTTTTGTCACAGTGCCTATTTTCATCGACTCTATCCATAAATCCGGACTGTTAATGATGCGGCGTACCAGGGCTATGTTTGTTGCATTCGATTCAGTAAACCCTTCTCTTGACCCACGGACCACCGAATTTGTGCTTGGTTCCTGGACAGAACGTCTTTCTCCCCCTTTTGTACTGGCAACCAGGGCTATGTTTATGCCATCAACAAAAATGACGCTATCCCCTGATAATAATGACAAAAATAATTTTTCCCAGTCCGTGACGGGTTCTACACCGCCGAGTGAAACCACGTCTTTAGAGATCACTTCCAACGCTTCATGTGGAAGTAACTTTTCTTTTAGATGAGGATTCTTCATGATGGATTCAATTAAAAAATCTGTAACACTTAGATTGTCTATCAGACCCTGTACATACAAAATAGTAACCTTAATCTTAGGATTTTGACTAGTTTTCAACGTTCGTATAATGATATCCGGGCTGCTTCCTGTTTTTTGCTTCACGATATCCAGATTGGCTGTTATAGAGCTCTCAATATTTTGGGGTGTTTTAATTATAGATTGATCTTTTTCTTTTTCGTCTATCTCTTGCTTCTTGCGTTTCTTCATTTGTCCTTTTTGTTTAAAAAAAGAAACCATAGCACCGGTCCTCTTTCAATCCTATTTCTTTTTATTCTGTCCCAAAAAATTGTTTTTTATGGATAACATCATTCTCAGCAATATTATTAGATCTAATATTTAGGTATTCATTATGGAACTATCCTGCCCCTTTAGTTCCGTAAGAAAAAGGTTGAGCAGCAACCTCTCTTATTGAAGTAGAACCCGTTAGCTTAATAAAGGTAGCCTAAAAAATCTAGATCTCCTTCGCACCAATCATACTTACCAACTTCTTTAATCATTAATCCCTCAATTACTTCATGACCTATTCCCCTTGTAATTTGACTTTCATGGTCAATTTTTAACCATTTACATTTGTTCGTAACTGACCTGTATCCATTTTTCAAATACAACGTTTCGTTGTCAGCAAATAACAATAAAAAATCAATATTTCTATTGCAACAAAACTGTTCAATTTCTAAAAGTAACATCGAACCTATCCCTTGCGAGCGAGCGTTTTGGGTGACACATAAATCAATTAGACCAAGCACTCTTATAGGATTTCCGTTAAGTTTCATCACTCTGTAATCTATTCCTACCTGTCCTATAAGTTGATTTTTTTCGTTAAAAGCTACAAATCTAAAATGGGGTAATTGTTTAAAATAAATTCTGTTTTTTGGATAGTCTTCTTGAAAACATTGGCTTAACAATTCTTGTATCTTTGAGGTTAAATCATTACCCATCTCATAATCAAATACCATATCTATCTTCATATTATCTTCTCCAATTACCATCATTAGAGTACCCCTGTCTTCTTCAGCTAACGCACCCGTTAGTTCATTAAGAAAAGCGATTCTTATTAAAGAATCGCGCCCTTTTCTTGAATAAACAAGAAGCTCATATTAGCCGGTATTGTGGAGGCAATTAACTTATTCTTGCTGGTAATGTTAAATATCGTAGAAGAGTGAGATTACTTTGGATCAACAATTGTTTGATTAAAGTTATTCGTTAGCTCAAAGAAAGATCTGTGTAAACATCTCTCGATCCTCAACTAACGTCACCTTTTTGAAGAAAAAATGGATTACTCTTCTCTTGTCTATTTATAATGAATAACATTTCAAGAATACCAATAAAAAGCATAATCAGTCATAACTGAAGAATCACCCAACTGATGTAACATAGCTGAAATATTCCCTCTATGATAGGTTCCATGATTCACAACGTGTAAGACCATTTCAGATAGACTTGTTTCTCTTAATCCTGCCCATGGATTATCCAACATTATTCTCTTTTCCATATCTTCCTGTCTGTTCAAAAAGGATTTAAACCGAGATGTTAAAGTGTGAAATTCCGTTTCTAAGTCTTCAATGGGCAGTTTCTCAATCTTTTCTTGAATTTGAAATGAAGATTGCATTGCTTCATTCATACTCTGACCCTCGAGGGTATTAAGCCATCCATATTCCACCAAATAGAGATGAGATAAAACCTTTGAAACAGAAGAAAAGACACTTTTCATTTCCTTTTGATATTTCTCAGGAGAAAGTGTCTTAAGATGATCAATAATCCGTTGATTTGCCCATACATGATAGTTATATAGATTTTCTACATGATTTGCCATACAATCGCCTCCTTATCATCACGTTTTTTTATATTCTTTATCAGAATGAATTATTCCTTTAAATATAATTACTTATCTGATGAGATCTTCAACTAAATGGCCCACTTGTTGAACAAAGGTCAAAGCAATCTTCAACTAACCTGCCCAGTTAGTTCCGTAAGAAAATATAACACTGTTTTTTCTTTACTTTTTTGACTTTTGTATTTTACATCACCTTCCTCAGAGAATACGGAGTTTTTAATGCTAAATTTTGACAATCCGTTGTTATGGAGTTTATAATGAAAATATATTCATTCATTAAAAACCGGAAGGGGAATGTTATATGCAATCTGGAGGTTTTAAGTTTATAGTTGCAAAAGCGGATAAAATTGATATAGATGTAAGGAAGCAAATTTCCGGAATTTTTGCTGAAGGCTTTACACAATGGCTTGGCTATTTTTCCAAAGATAAAAACATCATTGCAAAGGCATTTGCCCACATGTTTATTTTAGATCAATTTTATGTAGCTATAGCAAATGATAAAGTTGCTGGAATGACGGCATGTACGGACGGGAAAACCTTCTCGGTAAAATTAAATAAAAAAGAGCTGAGAAAGCACTTAGGATTCTTCAAGGGAAGCATGGCAGGGATCTTTTTAAAGAGGGAATTTGAAGCCCCTTATGAAAATTTCCCTCCTAATACAGGCTCGATTGAATTTGTCGGAACTGCTCACGAATTCAAAGGACAGGGTGTAGCATCTCAAATCATCCACCATATTTTTGAAAATACGCCGTATAACGATTACTTCATTGAAGAGGTTGCCGATACGAATATTCCAGCGATGAAATTATATAAAAAGTTGGGTTTTGAAGAATACAAAAGAAAGCCTCTTCCGGAAAAGATGTCCAAGAAAAATGGAATCAATAATCTTTTGTCTTTGAAGTATATGAAAAAGTAAAGACACATTTCTACTAGATGATGGGAAGAACGAAATGGAGGAAGAATTCTTGCCGAGAACAAAAGAACAATATGAGGCAATGAGAACTGCAACGAGAAATAAAATTCATTCGGCTGCAATAAAACTATTCGCAAAAAAAGGGTTTGCAGCTACCAGTGTTCAGGATATTGCAGAGGGTGCAGGAATCAGCATCGGGTTAATGTACCGACACTATAAAACCAAAGAAGATTTATTTAATGAGCTAGTTTCCTATGCTGCAACAGGATTAGCAAAAATCGTCGAAAAGTTTCAAAGCGATGAGTCTCCAATTGAATTAATTCGACAGTTTACGCTGGAAATATTGAATGGTCTTGAAAAAGATGATGCATTTGCAGAACTACTCATGCTTATGAACCAATCATCAACGATGGAAGATCCCTCTCTTCAAATTCAATATCTTAACGAACAGAGTGAAGCAATGTTAAACCAAACTACCCAATTAATCGAAAAGGGTCAGAACCTTGGCCAGTTTAAACAAGGAAATGCTTCGGAAATGGCATTCTATTATTTTGCATCCTTACAAGGCTTAGCTATGATAAAACTTACCATGAGGAAACGTTACATTACGCCAAGTCTAAAAATAGTCACAGAGTTTTTGATTAAGGATTATCGTGATTGAAGTAAAACGTGCGAACCTGAAATTCTATCCGAGGATAACATAGCCTCCAATTGAATTTGTTGGAATGGCAAAATATATAGAAAAAGGTGTTGCAACAACCCTATTTTTAAATCAGCAGCAAGAATTCCCCAGTGCCATTGGAACTTATATAATGAAAAGAATTTGGAATACTTCCTTATATACAAGAAGTTTTCCTCCCTTATTAATTATCAAAAGTATTTTCAATGGCTAATTCCAATTCTTCTTTTCCTTCTCTTATATAACGTTTGGTCATGTTCAAATCTTTATGCCCCATCAATTTTGAAACGGTTTGAAGGTCTATCCCCTTATCGATTAATTTTTGGCAAAACGTATTCCGCAGCTTATGGGGAGTCGCATTATATTTAGTCAGCATATATTGCACGGACCTTGGCGTGATGCGCTGATTCACACTGGATATGAAGATGGCTTCCGTTTCCATATTTAAAAATTCCTTGTATGCCATGATCTTTTCACTAGCAGTCATGGAGAGTGGAATCTTCCTGTCTATATCACCTTTTGAATCCCGGATGAGGATATATTGCTTTTCTCCCTCTTTTTGAATGTCACTATGGTTCAAATCACAAAGTTCTGACACCCGGATACCCGTATGAATCATTGTGTAGACAATAGCAATATTCCTGAAATGCCCAGAGGCCTCGATTTCTTTTAGGAGAGCAGCTTGCTCAAGCATGTTCAGGGCTTTTGGCGGATCTTCTTTCTTTTCCTTTGCTTTACGGTCAATGTTGAGGACGATCTCGGGTTTACCAAGAAACCTGGAAAACATCGTAATGGCTGAATAATGTTTTTCAATCGTTCCTCCACTCTTGTTTGACAGTTCCATATCGTCTAAATAGGTTTGAACGTGGGATTTTTCAATCTCTTCCGCTTCTCCTTTAAACCATTGAAGAAACTGGGAGAGGACTCCCACATAGGTTTTAATCGTACCATCGGATTTATTTTGACCCATTAACCATTCGGCAAAAGAATGAAGAATTTGTTTATTGTCCAGGATTTCTTCTTTACTGGTCATCGAGAAGCCCCCTACCAAAATCATGCTATTAATAAGCCTTTCCAACGAAAAGAGGAATTTATACAAAAAAACCTTAGGAGAATCCTAAGGTTTAGAATGCGTAGATAGGATTTGAACCTGTTTATACGGGTTTATGAATCCTAGTTGATGTGATAAACTTTGCTTGGCGGCGTCCTACTCTCACAGGGGGAAACCCCCAACTACCATCGGCGCTGAAGAGCTTAACTGCCGTGTTCGGAATGGGAACGGGTGTGACCTCTTCGCTATCGCCACCAAACATGAAAGGAACGTTGTTCCTTCAAAACTAGATAATAAGAAGGTATTTCATTTTTTTAAAGCGTTGGTTAAGTCCTCGATCTATTAGTATCAGTCAGCTCCACATGTCGCCACGCTTCCACCTCTGACCTATCAACCTGATCATCTTTC
>NZ_JAGGQN010000045.1:0-13050 GCF_018613275.1 Bacillus sp. ISL-4 | reverse complement strand
CCTCCTACTCGATTTATGCAATTAAAGGGGGAGGATAATCCGATAATAAAAAAATACACATTTACGGAATTTTGGTAAAATTAATTAGAGGAGAAGATGAAAAAATATTTAGGAGTTATTTCGTTTGCTTTAATTATCTTGGTTATTTGTTTCTTTGCTGGAACTATAACACAAGTAATTGACCCTGGAGTAACAACTTTTCGTGTATTGATGATATGTGGAATCATTATATCTTTCTCTTTCTCTTTTCTCAGTGAGAAAGGACTTTGGAGAAAATTAGCTTTAGGTCTTAGTATATTTGTTGGTTTAGTTTACTTTATGGCTGTTGAAATAATGAGAATAATATTCCAGGGTAATGGATTTTAAATTGTTTATTCAACAAACAGGTGCGTTACTTCATTACCAGGAGCTGATCAACTGCTCCTTTTTCTTATGGGGGTACCCCTAATAGTTCTCACATGTCACTGCAAAATTATATATACTAAAATTAATTAAACGAGAATACACGAAGAACCTTTAAATAGAAGTGTAATACGAGGAGGAGATATCATGCTTATTACGGAACGGCATCAATTAATTTTAAAGCTAATAAAAGAAAAGGAGAATGTTAAGATTCATGAGCTAGTAGAATTAACAAATACTTCAGAATCTACTTTGCGTCGTGATCTAGATCAATTAGAAAAGCAGAACTACTTAAAACGTGTACATGGTGGAGCTTCACTTTTACATAGTAAACGAGACGAACCAAGTGTGTTTGAGAAAATAACGCAGAACCTTGAGGAAAAAGCTAAGATAGCAAAATATGCGGCAGAACTAATTTTGGACGGCGACTGTGTTTATCTTGATGCTGGAACAACAACGTATCAGATGATCAAACATTTAAGACAAAAAGATATCGTTGTCATTACAAACGGAATTGATCATTTAGATGCATTACTTGAAAATGATATATGTACATATTTTATTGGTGGATTTGTTAAAAAGATTACCAAAGCAACAGTTGGACGTTATGCATACGAAAGTATAAAAAAATACAGATTTGATAAGTGTTTCATGGGTGCGAACGCTATTCATTATAATTTTGGATTGACTACCCCAGATCCAGAAGAGGCGCAAATGAAAGAAAGAGCCATTTTTTTGTCACGTGAGGCCTTTGTATTAGCAGATCATACGAAATTTGGAGAAGTATCATTTTCTAAGTTTGCAGATTTAAACCAGACAAAAGTTATTACGAATGAAGAAGGTACAATAACGTTAGGAAAATATAAGGAGAAAACGGAGATAATTATTGTGAGGGACTAAAAACTAAATTTGCTATCGTTGAAGGAAAGCTGGTATTCAAACTGTCTGATTCAGACAGTTTGAATACCAGCTTTTTTTTGAGGAGATTCTGAAATTATTTTTTTGGAAATTTCCCCCTTTGTTGTATCAATATAATAAAGAATGCTTGATTTATTGTAATGTGGCCAATTAACAATGAGGGAAAATCTGCTCCATGTATTAAACATTCAATTTGAAAGTTTAATATTTTATGTTATTAATATATTTTTTGGAATAATTGGAACTATTGACAGTTATCAACAGTTTTAATATAATCAAAATCAATCAAAATCAACCAAATTCATTCAATTATAATTCTAATGTGTAAAGGGTAATTATATTGTTATACAAAAGATGAAAGCGTTATCAATTAATTAAGATCAATGTGAAAAAACTATCAAAAACAACCATATTTCCATTATTTCAACCAAAAATATTCATTTAAGGAGGTGATCTAGTTTAAGAGATTGAGAGTGGTAACAATTTCTCGTTCTGTAGCTAATTATTTTCATCTTCAAAAACTAGGGGGATTAATATGGTTAAATATGTAAAAATACTAGGAATACTAGTTTTGGCGTTTGTAATTGCCGCGATGACGGCATGTAGTGGGGCTAGTGAATCATCAAATGGATCAACTGACGGTAACGAAGGACAAGAAGGTAACAAACAATTAACGATCGGTGTAGCGGTGGGTAGTTTAGCAAACCCTTTCTTCGTCTCCATGGGTAAAGGTGCTGAAGAAGCAGGAAAAGAATTAGGTGCTGAAGTTCTAGTTGAAAGCGCTGAATATGATTTAGCAAAACAAGCAGCTCAAATAGAAAACTTTATTACGAAAAAGGTAGATATTATTCTTTTAAATGCTGTTGATACAAAAGGAATTGCGGCAGCTGTTCAACAGGCCAAAGCCGCTGATATTCCAGTAGTTGCTGTAGATACTAATGCTGAAGGTGGTGTCGATGCCACTGTTACTTCAGACAACTATCAAGCTGGTAAACTAGCCGGAGAATATGTGATTGAACAATTAGGTGGAAAAGGAAAAATAGCTATTATTGATGGACCTCCTGTTTCGGCTGTATCTGATCGTATTCAAGGATTTGAAGATGCAATAAAGGATTCCGAAATTAAAGTAATTGCGAAGCAAAATGGAGAAGGGAATCGCGAAAAGGCATTAACGGTGATGGAAAGTATTTTACAAGCTAATTCATCAGGCTCTATTGACGCTGTATTTGCGATTAATGATCCAGAAGCAATTGGTGTTGAAATTGCTCAAGAGCAAGCGAATCGTAAAGATGAATTTTTCATTGTCGGAGTAGACGGTGCTCCTGAAGCCACAGAAGCAATGGCAAAGGAAGGAAGTACAATTGCTGCAACTTCAGCTCAGTCACCTAGTAACATGATCAAAAAAGCTGTTGAAATCGGAATGAAAGTGAAAAATGGTGAAGAAGTTGAGGAGCTTATTAAAGTTCCAGTTGAGATTGTAACTCAAGATACATTAGATTCTTACCAAGGTTGGTAAGAATCTTTCAATAAATAGGCTGATAAGGATTCCTCCTTTAATCAGCCTATTCAAATCAATATAAGGGGTGAGATAAAGGTATGGCTGTCAATGAAATGTCTCTTAAAGGCCAACAAAGTCTAAAAAAGCCAGTGTTGAATATGGAAGGGATTAGTAAAACGTTCTCAAGTGTAACCGTATTGAAAAATGTGAGAATAGAACTTTATCCAGGTGAAGTACATGCATTAATGGGAGAGAATGGCGCTGGAAAGTCAACTTTCATGAAAATCCTTGCAGGCATTCATACACCTGATGACAATGGTGGGAAAATCTACTTAAAAGGTCAACCAATTTTATGGAAGGACCCTACTGATGCAAGGAACAAAGGAATTAGTGTTATTCATCAGGAGTTAAACCTTTCTCCTAATTTAACAATAAGTGAAAATATCTTAATGGGTTCGACCTTTCCTAGAAATGGTTTAGGAATGGTGAAATGGGATGAGGTCCATGAACGTGCCCAAGAGGTGTTAGATTCAATGGGGTCGAATCTAAATCCACGCCAATTGGTTTCGACCTTAAGTGTTGCTCAACAACAAATGGTCGAGATCGCTAGAGCATTATCCTTTAATGCAGAGGTACTCATAATGGATGAACCAACCGCCTCTTTAACAGATAAAGAAATAAAAAAACTGTTTGAAATTATTGATGATTTGAAAAAGCAGGGAGTTGCTATTGTATATATCTCTCACAGAATGGAAGAAATCTTTAAAATTTCTAATAGGTTCACTGTATTACGTGACGGCGAATGGATTGCAAGTGGGCCGATTGAAGAGACAAATCCTGATCATCTCGTAAAGCTAATGGTAGGACGGGATTTAAAGGACTTGTTTAATCGGTCAAAAGCTTTTTGTACAAAAAATCCAAAGGAAGTTACACCTGTACTTGAATTGAAAAATGTTTCTGATAACACGATTGTAAAGAATGTATCTTTAAAAATTTACCCAGGTGAAATTGTTGGTTTAGCGGGGCTTGTTGGAGCTGGTAGAACAGAATTGGTTAGGGCTATTTTCGGTTTGTCCGAGTTGAAAAGTGGCGAAATATTGGTTGATGGTCAATCTGTTAGAATCAAATCCTCAATAGATGCTATTGCTAATAGGATTGCACATGTACCTGAAAGCAGGAAAGAACAAGGGTTATTTTTATCAATGTCCGTAAAAGAGAACATCATAATGGCTGAATTGAAAAAACACGCTAAAGCAGGAATTGTTAGTTGGAAGCAAGCAAATGAAAGCGCTAACCAATATATTGAAGACTTAAATATAAAAATAGCTTCCCCAGAACAGCAAGTATCAAACTTAAGTGGTGGGAATCAACAAAAGGTAGTGATCGCTAGGTGGCTATCAATTGCACCAAAGGTATTACTACTTGATGAGCCAACACGAGGGGTTGATATAGGTGCCAAGACTGAAATCCACAAGATTGTTTCAAAGCTTGCAGATGAAGGATTGGCCGTTTTAATGATATCATCTGAACTTCCTGAAGTATTGGGGGTAAGTGATCGAATACTTGTCATGAGTGAAGGAAGGTTAACAGGCGAGCTTTCGAAGGAAGAAGCTACACAGGAAACAATTATGCGTTTAGCTACCAAAGGGGGGAGAGAGAAATGAGAGGGAATACGCAAACTATTACTCATTCACAACGCCTAAATATAGGAAATGTCCTTTATTCTTTATGGAATAGGCTTGGCATGATCATGATTTTATTATTATTGTGTGTAGTACTTTCATTTACAGCACCAAATTTTTTAGATACAGCCAATTTATTGAATGTATTAAAACAAGTTTCTATTATTGCTATTTTAGCTGCTGGGATGACAATTGTTATTTTAACTGGTGGTATTGATTTATCAGTTGGTGCAACAGTTGCTCTATCTGGCGTTATCTCAGTCATGGTCTCTTCTGAAGGAGTTAATCCTATTATTGCGATGTTATCAGGCGTACTAGTAGGGTATGCAGTAGGACTGATTAATGGATTTCTCACAGCCAAAGCAAAGTTACCAGCATTTATTGTTACACTAGGCAGCTTCACATATGTTCGTGGACTCGCTTATGTCATTAGTGGTGGTTATCCAATTGTTTTACAAAACGAAACATTTAAATTCATCGGTGGTGGAAGTATTTTTGGAATCCCCACTCCTATTTATATCATGTCTTTAGTATATGTTGTGATGTTTTTTGTTCTTAAATATACGATGTTTGGTCGTCATATTTATGCAATTGGTGGCAATGAAGAGGCAGCTCGGTTAACTGGAATTAAGGTTGAAAAGTCTTTAATCAATGTGTATTCGATTAGTGGTTTACTAGCTGGTTTAGGAGGAGTCGTTTTAGCGGGAAGGTTGTTTTCTGGACAGCCAACTGCTGGTCAAATGTATGAATTAGACGCAATTGCTGCTGTTATTCTAGGAGGAACAAGTTTAACAGGTGGAAAAGGGAAAATAATAGGAACAATTATTGGGGTTTTAATTATGGGGGTAATCAGTAATGGGTTAACTCTAATGGATGTCAACTATTATTGGCAGTTAGTTGTAAAAGGTGGAGTTATTGTAGCAGCCGTTTTATTAGATCGATTGCGCGGAAATAGTCCAGCATAACGATCACATGTCATTTTAGATTTTAAAAAAGGGATGTGAAATAAAAGTGAAGAGGATTATTAGTATTCTACTAATATGTTCAACTGTCACTTGTTTACCATTTAATAGTGCATATGCAGAAGACCCTGAGTATTATAATGAACCATACCGTAATCAATTTCATTTTTCTCCTGAAGCTAACTGGATGAATGATCCGAATGGTATGGTTTTTTATAAAGGTGAATATCATTTGTTTTATCAATATCATCCGTATGGAACGACATGGGGACCGATGCATTGGGGGCATGCTGTCAGTAAAGATCTTGTTAATTGGGAGCATTTGCCGATTGCTTTATCGCCGGATGAAAACGGTCAGATTTTCTCGGGGAGTGCTGTTATTGATTGGAACAATACAGCTGGCTTTGGAAAAGAAGCAATGGTTGCCATCTTTACGCATGCAGGGGATAAGCAAGTCCAAAGTATAGCGTATAGCCTAGACAAAGGAAGAACTTGGGAAAAGTATAAAGGGAATCCCGTAATGCCAGACCCTCCTATACAAGATTGGCGCGATCCTAAAGTATTTTGGCATGAAGAATCAAACCAATGGGTTATGTCGTTAGCGGCTAAGGATAAGATCATGTTTTATACCTCACCTAATTTAAAAGAGTGGGAGTATGCAAGTGAATTCGGCGAAGATGGTGGAATACAAGCAAATAGCTTAGACAGAACTTCTTATACCATGTCATCCCAGACAGGTGAATCATTTAGCTATGAGGGAGATATTACCCTTAATGAGAAGAATGGGAGAGAAGGGACAGGCGGTTTAGTTTTTCGGTCAGATAGGAGTGCAAAGAACGGCTATGTTGCGAGCTTAGATGCCAAAAACGATGTCATAACATTAATTAAGAATGTAGATGGAACAAACGAGGAAATTGCGAGAAAACCTTTTACCCTCAAAACTTCAACTACCTACCATGTGAAGGTGGAAACAGATGGGGATCAAATTCAAGTCTCTGTAAACGATCAATCTGTTATAAAAAAAACAGATATAGAATTCGATTATGGATACTATGGATTGTCAGCGTGGAATTCAACGGCTGCCTTTCGAAATGTGGAGTTCAAGAATACATCTAACTTTGAAACCAATTTATCAAAATGGACAGATGTAAACGGAAGCTGGGAGAACACGATGGATGGAAAAAGTGGAACCTTTACGGAGGATGCTTTTGTAATGAGTGGTCAAACAGGGGATAACTTTTTTTTTGAAGCAAACATTGAGATATCTGGGGAAAAAGGTGGCAATGGAGCTGGCTCGCTCGTTTTTCGTGCAGATCCTAATGCAACAAACGGTTATATGGCGAATATCGATGCTTTAAACGATACAATAAAAATCATGAAAATCGAAAATGGAGACATATCCATTCTAGCTGAAAAAACAATAAATCTAGATACAGATAAAAGGTACCATTTAAAAGCAAGCACTCATGGAAAAAATATTAAAATTTCTTTAGATGGTAATCTCATTCATGATGTAAATGATTCAACTTTTTCATCAGGGCATTTTGGCTTAAATGTTTGGAATTCATCCACGTTATTCCAAGATGTTCAAGTTGGTAAGAACATCATGACAAATGAGAAGGAAATTACTAATCATGATTTTGAGACAGGTGATCTAACTGGGTGGAGTACAATCGAAGGTAATGCTTTCACAAAAGATCATGTGACAAATGTACCATCATACTGGGGAGGGGATTTCGGCCACCAAGGAAACTACCACTTATGGGGGTTTACTGATCTTCAAAAGGGAGATGACGCAACAGGTGAACTGCACTCCTCATATTTTAAACTAGATGGCTCTGGGGAAATCAACTTTCTGTTGGGCGGTGGTAATGATATCAACAACCGCTATGTTTCGTTAGTGAGAGCCTCTGATGATCAAGAATTAATTCGACAAGCCAATACCAAATTTAAAGAAGAAAAATATCAAAAATACGTCTGGGATGCTTCTAAATACATTGGAGAAGTGTTATATATTAAAGCTGTAGACCAAGCTACAGGTGGTTGGGGTCATTTAAACATGGATGATGTTAATGTTTATAATGAAGGGGCCATGCCAAATGAAGTAGACCAAGTTGCCAAAGAGCCTGAGAAAGACGATTCGAAAGAAAGCGGCATCCTTACAGACTGGTCTGCTGTTTCTGGAGAGTGGATACCTACTACTCATGGTAGTAACGGAGGGATTTGGGAATGTCCTACTCTAATCGAATTACCAATTGATGGTGACCCTTCAAAAACAAAATGGGTACTACAGGTAAGCATTAATGATGGCGCTCCTGCAGGCGGGTCAGGTATGCAATATTTTGTAGGTACCTTTGACGGGAAAACGTTTGAAAATGAAAATCCTTCCGATCAAGTGTTATGGACTGACTACGGGGCAGATTATTATGCCGCAGTAGATTGGAGCGGAATTGAAGGTAAGAATGGCGAAAAATATTGGATTGGCTGGATGAGTAATTGGCAATATGCAAATAATACACCAACTTCGACTTGGAGAAGTTCAACGACATTGCCAAGAAAGATGGAGCTAACTCAGACAGATGAAGGTTTACGTTTAAAACAAACACCAGTTTCTTTAAAAACCATACGAGATAAGAGTGAAAAAATTTCATATAAAAATAAAGTCATATCTGGTGAAAGTACTCTCCTATCTAAACTATCAGAAGATACATTTGAAATGATAGCTGAGTTTGATGTAGATGATATAAAAGCAACTGAATTCGGCTTTCAAGTTCGTAAAGGAGCAACTGAATATACGACTATTGGCTATGATGTTGCCACTAAACAGTTATTCGTAGACCGTTCAAGTTCAGGAAGCTTTGATTATGGGAACAATGTAGTTGGTAAGCATGACGGACCGTTAAATGCATTAAATGGGACTGTGAAAATGCATATTTTCATTGATCGATCTGCTGTAGAAGTGTTTGGAAACAAAGGTGAAACGGTTATTTCTGATCAAATTTTCCCGGATCCATCAAGTAAAGGATTACAAATTTATAGTAAGGGTGGAGAAGTTACATTAAAGTCTTTGAAAATATACCCTTTAAAGAGTATATGGAAAAGATAAAGACTAAATTTCAATCCTATTAAAGAAGGGTTGATAGTAAGAGTTTATGAAGGCTGTCGAAATGATCGATAGCCTTTCATTTTACCTAAATCACAAGAATGGAGAGTGTAATGTAAATGAATAAAACAAACCGCGCAGTCATATGCGTTGGGGAGCTTTTGATCGATTTTTATTGTACAGATATTGATGTTAATTTAATAGAAGGTAATCATTTTCTAAAGAAAGCCGGGGGTGCACCAGCGAATGTCGCAGCTACTATTTCAAAGCTAGGTGGGGAAGCGAGTCTTATTGGAAAAGTAGGAAATGACCCATTTGGATTATTTTTAATAGAAACGATAAAAGAGGTGGGGGTTGATACATCGATGATTGTTACTGACGATTTAGCACCAACTACTTTAGCATTTGTTTCTTTACAAGCAAATGGTGAAAGGGATTTTGTATTCACTAGAGGAGCGGATCGAAATTTAACAGAGGATAACTTATACCTAGATAGATTAAGTGGTGCAAAGATCATTCACTTTGGATCTGCAACTGCATTTCTGGAAAACCCTTTTAAAACAACTTATTTAAAGGCAATGGAATTTGCACAAAATAGGGGGATATTTCTATCGTTTGACCCTAACTTCCGACATGATTTATGGGAAAATAGAGTGGGTGAATTTATTAGTTTAGCTAGAAAGGGTATATCAATGGCTGACTTTGTAAAAGTAAGCGAAGTAGAGCTTGAACTAATCACGGGAAAAATGGATAAATATGATGGAATATCAATGCTCCATCATTTAGGGGTGAAAATAGTGGCTGTTACCCTTGGATGGGAAGGCACTCTTCTTTCAAATGGAAGTGGAATGAGTGTAATAAACAGCGTCGAAGTAAATTCTATTGACTCAACTGGTGCAGGTGATGCATTTGTCGGTGCTGCTTTATTTCAATTTGCAAATCTTGAGTCCTATGACACAATTCTTAGTGATTTTAGTAAACTTAAAGAGATCATTCTTTTTGCAAATAAAGTAGGTGCCATCGTGTGTACGAAGGTAGGAGCGATTTCTTCTCTGCCAAACGAAGAGGATATATATAAGATTTAGTCTTCATCGTATTGTTTCGGATTGTGAAAAAATCGCGGTACACCTGGCTTAGGAGGTCTAGGTGCATCGCGATTTTTAGTTTATATAAGCGGTTGTTCAAAAAAAAGCGGTGGAAGTTCAGTCACAATGGAATAAAAAAACCTTTCCCATAAAACCGATATGGACCGCCTAAAGTGACAGACAAGTACTTTCAGATACAGTAGGCATATCAGAGATAGCAAGCACATCTGACATAGCAACACATGATATGTCTAATTTTCCTATTTCGTACTCTGTTTCAAACAAATGATATGTTCATTTTAAATATCAAATAGATATTTTTGTTGTTATTTCCTAAAAACACCCTACTATAATAGTAGGAGGTAGCATTTGTCATGAAAAGAATACTAGTGTTTCTAGCCACATTTATGTGTTTGTTATGGATTCTTGCACCATTTGTAAAAGGTCAATTTCAAGAGGAACCAAAAGTCTCGGAAACAAAGGCAGAAAGTAAAAATAACCTTAAACCCGAGAACGCTTCATCTCACGCTCATACACTTGTTCCGAAACAAAAAGTAACTGCAGCAACCATAGGCGCTGTGGGAGATATTTTAATTCACGATAGGGTGTATATACCCGCTCGCAAGTCAAACGGCTCGTATGACTTTAATCCGATGTTCCGATTTGTGAAGCCCTATCTGGGAAAAACGGATATTACGGTGGCTAATCAGGAAACGATGATTGGCGGGAAAGAAATAGGGCTTTCCTCATATCCTTCCTTTAATTCACCAGTAGAGGTGGGAGATGCTCTAAAGGCAAACGGGGTTGATCTCGTGACAATCGCCAATAATCATACACTTGACCGAGGAGAAAAGGCGATTTTGAATGCGCTTAACCACTGGAACAGTATTGGGATGCCTTATACAGGAGCTTATCAATCGTCTGAAGACCAGAAGATCATTCGGATATTAAAAAGAAACGATATTACCTTTTCGTTTCTCAGCTATACGTATGGAACGAACGGGATTCCTGTTCCTGCGGGGAAGCCGCATCTTGTGAATTTAATTGATACCACGAGAATCCAGACGGAAGTTAAAGAAGCAGAAAAAGTTTCGGATGTCGTTGTGGTCAGTCTGCATTTCGGCAAAGAGTATGAACGGTTGCCTAATGATGAACAAAAGCTGCTTGCTCAAACGACAGCTAATGCAGGTGCTGATATTATTATTGGCCACCACCCACACGTTTTGCAGCCTGTTTCATGGCTTACAAAACCAAATGGCGAACGGGCATTTGTTGCTTATTCGCTTGGGAATTTCCTATCCGGCCAGCAGGGAGATTACAAAGACATCGGCGGTATTATGCAAATTGGCGTAAGGAAAATCCAAACCGGGGATGATGTGAAAATCGAACTGCAAAATCCCAAATTCCTGCCAACCTGGGTCAACCGGCCATATGAGATCATTCCAATGAAAGCCTTGACTGATCAGTCTGACAAATATAACGAAATCCAAAAACATATGAATCAATTCATGCCTGAACTGTCATTTGATTTTTAATGAAGGTACAGTCTTTGGCATTGGAAAAAACTAATTGTTTTACATAATGAAAAAGCCACCGGCTATGTAGCCGGTGGACCGCATATTCCTCCTAATTGGTAAATACTATTCACCATGTTCCAGCTAAACTTGCTCTGCTCCTTCGGCTGGAATGGCTTGTGGATACAAAAATGTGCCTGAAGCTGAGACAGTGAGAGTAGATCATTCGCATACACACCCCATATACACATCGAAAGCATTGTAAAAATAAAGGTTAAAGCTGGCCTTGGATCCCCTATTTTGATATTATTTTGTTCCATAAAGCGACCTCCTGTATACTAAGTTGCTTTCTCCTATTGCACCATTCACACATGATTACTATCAAGGGGAAAGCTATAGCGTGAAAGAAAAGAAAAAAGCAGTTTTTTCTCTTCTTTCACTAACGGACTCTTTCGACAGGATTGCCCTTGTTCTTTAAGAAGTCAGGAACCCAGCGTCTACAGGTATATAGCTTCCTGTAACAAACTTGGAATCATCAGAAGCAAGGAAGAGCAATGCTCCAACACAAGCGTCATCAGGAATGTAAGCAGCATCAGGTATAACTTTTCCTGACTACATGGGGGCACTGGTCATGGGCGCTGTCATACGTAACGTTGTCGAAGCAATCGGCCACAAACATCCAATGAAGAAATGGAAATCATTGGTTAAATTTCCCTATCCTTATTCCTTGCCATGGCTTTGATGGGTCTTAAACTTTGGGTGCTAGCAGACCTGGCGCTTCCAATAATTGTTATCCTGATTGCCCAAGTTGCATTCATGTTTCTGTTCGGTTATTATGTAATATTCAAGTTGCTTGGTAAAAATTATGAGTCGGCGGTTCAGACAGCTGGTTTCATTGGTTATGCAATGGGATCTATGTCCAACGCGATGGCTAACATGCAGGCAATCACTAAGAAATACGGTTCTGCTCCGACTGCTTTCCTTGCTATTCTTATAGGCGGCATGATTTCGGATTTCTTTAATGCTGGCGTTATTACATTTTTATTAAATTTTTTTACTCGATAGTGCATAGACGATCAAATATTTGGATAAAAGCAGTCGGTAAACTGTCTTGATTTTGTAGCCGTCGTTTCTATATAGAAACTGATCGTTGGGTAAAATTTCGGAGATATTGCGCTTGTACATACTGGATAAATGTCAGGAGAAGTTAATTGCTCCTGAGATATATAACGTGTTTTTTTATTTGTCGATGGAATACGTACAGCGATGAAATAAGTAAAAATCTTATGAAAGCTCCCTTTTTAGTTAAGTGATTAATTATAAATATCGATATTCAAGAAAAGGGCGCGATTCTTTAATAAGAATCGCTTTTCTTATGCAACTAAACCAGCTAATAGTTTGTCAACATTTATCAATAAAAACTAAAAATATTTCATGCTATACTAAATTTGTGCATGCCAAATAACCTCCCAATGAACTATATTTGGAAAGTTTTATACTATTTGGTTATGTTTTTAAACTAGGCTATATCTTGGAAAGTCGAGTTATTTTGTAATAGTGCATAAATCCATTGTAGAAGCTTATTGGCACATGCTATCACAGCTACTTTAAAGGGCTTTCCTTCTTCACGTTTCTTATCATAGAACTCTCGTAATCTCTTGTTCCGAGGGATGATTTCATCTGTCGTTTTCTTCTTGCGACAATCACGAATGGCACAACGAACTGCCATATATAAGGCATGTCGTAGTCTACCAGAACCTCTTTTGGTAATCCGATTTACTGTGCCTTTAAATTTACCCGATTCAAATATACTTGGATCAATTCCGGCAAATGCCACTAGTTTTTTAGGGTGATTAAACCGATCAATCTCTCCAATTTCAAACCTA
>NZ_JAGGQN010000044.1:0-9438 GCF_018613275.1 Bacillus sp. ISL-4 | reverse complement strand
CGACTGTTCAATCTACAGTAAATGATGTGAACAAAGATCAATCCAATGTAAAGAAAAGTACGGATAAATATAAGAAACAAAAATCCCGGAAAAAAAAGAAAAAAGAAAGTAAGAAGGAAAACACTTCAGTAACTAACAAAGAAGATAATCAAGAGTCAATCCAAGAAAACTTGACTGAAGAATTCAGGAACTCAAACCCTCAAGAAATGAACGAACAATCGGCAAAGAAAAATAATTTAAAAGAAAAAAGGAATCTGATAGATAAGAAATGTTATGAATTAATGAAGTCCACTGAAAAATTGTATGCAGAAAATGGAAAACAAAAAACAGAATATTATTCATTGATGAAATTTGCTGAAAGAATGCAGGGGAAACTGAAGGCAAAACGGGTAAATCCTTAAAATACAATTTAAGGCTAATTGAAAGGAGGACATGGAATGATGATTTTGTTTTTTTCTGTACTTGGGGGAGTCTTCTATTCCTTTTTTGTAAAACCTCAAAATCAAACCACTCCTGATACCGTAAAAATTACACCATCCAAAAACAAGGCTGCGGAGGTAAATGCTTAGTTCACAAATTGTCTTGATGTCAATAATTTTCACTTTAACTATTATTCTCATGTTATGGAGACCATTTGGGATTAATGAAACTATACCTACTACAATAGGGGCCTTGACTGTATTGGTTGCAGGCATTGTTCCTTGGACGGATGTCTTAAATATATTCGATATTATCAGGGGTGCTTCTTTAACCATATTATCCACCATAATGATGTCTATTGTACTTGAAAGCATTGGTTTTTTTAGGTGGATTGCTTTAAATATCATCATCCGGTCTAAGGGTTCAGGGGTTAGATTATTCGCCTATACTAATCTCCTATGTTTCTTCATGACAATGTTTTTCAATAACGATGGAAGTATCCTTATCACAACACCTATCATTATTCACATTGTAACGTTACTAAAGATTAAACCTCACCAAAAAATCCCCTATCTAATATCAGGAGCTCTAATTGCAACGGCAGCGAGTGCCCCAATAGCAGTAAGCAATATTTCCAATTTGATTGCACTAAAAATTGTAGGACTGAGCCTTAATAGTTATATCAATTTGATGTTTGTTCCTTCAATGATAGGGATTTTAACAATCGGGTTATTACTTTATCTATATTTTAAGAAGGACCTTCCAAGGAAAATTCCCAGTGTACCTTTAAAATGGGATAAAACCTTTTCACGCTATGTGCAAACTCATCCACTTGATGTTAAACAACAATCCGAAGAAAATGATTGGAAGTTGTTTAAAATGAGTTTTGCAATCGTCATTTTAACTCGGGCGAGCTTCTTCGCACTTACACCATTTGGGGTTCCCTTGGAATTGATCGGTATGGTGGGAGCGTTCCTTTTGATATTACTGAGATGGTATAAAACCAAAACTGGTCTTAGCGATATCGTAAAGAAAACACCCTGGCATGTTCTTTTATTTGCTTTCAATATGTACGTGCTGGTATATGGTTTGAAGAATGTTGGCTTGAATGATTATATAGTCAGCAATTTAAAACCCTTAATTATGGACAGCCCATTCAACGCAACCATGATCATGGGCATATTATTAGCTATCCTATCCAACTTATTCAATAATCTTCCTGCAGTTATGATAGGGACTTTGTCGATAACAGAGATGGGATTGGATCCTCACCTTGTGCAAATTGCTTATCTTGCTAACGTGATTGGAAGCGATATAGGTGCTTTGTTAACGCCTGTTGGAACGCTGGCTACATTAATTTGGATGTATATATTGAAAAAACACTCCATCAATATCTCCTGGGGGAAGTATCTTAGAGTTACCTTTTTGATAATTCCTATTGGGTTAATCGTAAGTTTAATCTCGCTGCATTTTTGGACCACTTGGTTATTAAAGTAGGAAGGAGGGGTGATTATGAATAAAATCTTACAAAAGCTCAGAGGAGAAACAATTAAAATAGAAATTTCCGGAAAAAAATATTTTTTCGGTACACTGGTTGATACTGGTATTGATGTAGTGGTCATCTTTAATGGACAGGATTTTGTGTATCTTCCAATAATTCATATTCAAAATTGCAAAGTAAATACTACGGAAAACGAGGAGATTTCCCTTCCTGTAGACTCACCTGGAATTGAAGCTGAGGAAGAATTATCACTACGAAAAACTCTTTTATCCGCGAAAGGGATGTTCACGGAAATATACGTAACTGGTAACCAGCCTTTACACGGTTATATAACAAGGGTGATGAATAATTACTTTGAATTCTATTCACCAGTTTATAAGACTATGTATATACCTTTATTTCATTTAAAATGGATTATCCCATACACAGACAATCAAACTCCTTATGGTTTAAGTAACAAGGATCTTCCTGTACATCCATCAAAACTTTCAATGGCAAGAACCTTTGACGTACAAGTGGAAAAACTGATCGGTAGCTTAATTATTTTTAATATAGGAGAAAACCCCAATTTAATTGGACAAATTAACAAGTTAGAAGATAATTTTGTTGAACTTATTACGGCAAGGGAGGAACCTGTATATTTAAATCTTCATCATATTAAAACAGTTCACCTACCATGAATTAAAGGCAGCAAATATGCTGCCTTTTTGATATTCCTTTTCTAAAGCGTAAACAAGGTGAGAATACTTTACGAAAAAACCACTTTTACATATTTATCTTTTAGTAAACAATCGGGAATATGATCAAACTTTGTTCAAGTTTCGTAAAGAAAAGTGAAAGTCTTACTGATGCAATCCATGAAATATCTAGAATATAAAACGCTTCTGAATAGGTGCTTTTTTCAATGGATCCACCAATAGCTTTGGTGTGGATTTATCGCATTGTATATTTCCATATCTAATTTAATTAAATAAATCGAAGTTTAACAGCAGACGGTACAGTGAGAATCTTATAGAAATTCTCGCCGTGCCGTCTTTTTTAAAATGCACTAAAGTTGTTGAGGTAATTCAATTGTTTGTAGGCTATTACCAGCTATTTTTCAAAACTATTTTTCCTATCGCCTTGCCAGACTCCATGTACTCATGGGCTTTTGAGATTTCATCAAACGTAAAAATGTTTGGATCCACAAGCGGACGCAGCTGCTCTTCCTCAACCAACCGAGCAACCTTCTTCAAAATTTCTCCATAATGCTTATGCATGTCCTTGTTTAATATCTTCAACAACATAAAGGTAACATGCAGAGAAAGTCCCTTTGAATGCACTGGGGAGAGATCATGGGTCGATCGGGTAGCAATGGCTGCTACCGTTCCATGTACAGCGGCCGCCTCAAAGGAGCGATCAAGGTTTTCTCCTCCTACCGTGTCAAACACAACGTCAAATCCTTTTCCGTCTGTATATTTCTGTACATAGTCGTGAACGCTTTCTTCTCGATAATTAATAGTTACATCTGCACCAAGGCGCGTGCCAATCTTCAGCTTCTCTTGCGAAGAGGCGGTAGTATAGACTGTCGCGCCTCCCCATTTCGCCAGCTGAATGGCAATGTGTCCTACACCGCCGGTCGCTGCATGGATCAGTATATCCTGTCCAGGGACAAGATTTACCCGATTGAATAATGCTTCCCATGCGGTTATGGAAACCAATGGTAAAGCTGCGGCTTCTTCCATCGTCAAATTTTTCGGTTTGTGAGCAAGTAAATCGACATCTGCTAGCATAAACTCTGCAAGTGCACCGCAAGTACCCCTAAAACCTCCCGCGCATCCAAACACTTCATCGCCAACTTTAAACTCAGTTACTCCTTCACCGACTGCAGATACTAAACCTGCAACATCCCCATGTAATACTGCCGGAAACTCGGGGGCAACGGCTGGAACTGCACCAGCACGGACTTTCGTATCAATGGGATTTACACTTGTAGCCTTGACTTGAATAAGTACATGTCCAGGTTTTAGTTCAGGTTTTGAAATCTCTTTAAATTGAAATACGGAGGGTTCACCAAAAGATTGAATAATTTGTGCTTTCACTTTAGTCACTCCTATTTATTTTTTGGTAAATGTCTCATCACCTATTATGAAAAGAACGAATATTTAGTCTTCTCTTGCAAAACCAATGATACTTTATATAATATAAAATTAAAAGTACGTACATTTTTGTTGAATAGGATAAAATTTGTAATATAGTATAATGACTTTATAATTTGAACAGGTGCTTTACTTCCATAAAGGAGTTGCTTAGGCAACTCCTTTTTTTATGCAACCAAAGGGGCATGTTAACATGGAAAAGTATAATGAAGGAACTTAATGAGGTGCAAAAATGCTTTTAAAAGATTTTATGAATGAAAATTTCCCGAACTTAGAACTTAGACCGCCGTTGTTTTATAGTTGGAAAACTGGCATCCGTTTTGAATTAGGTGTGGACTATGATAGTGATTATGCGTATGAAAATAGCCCATATTTACAAGGAGTATATAAAAGGGCTATCACTTTATTCAAGACCTTGCATTCTCATAACGATGATATTTATATCGTAGTTGACGTAAACGATTATGCCGATGGTTTTAAACATAAATCAAACACTTTTTCACGGTATATTAAAGAGAAGTCGATCTTATACCGGTTAAACCAAAAGACAACTTTTCATGACGATGATGAAGAAGGAACATATAAAACACATAGATTTACGTTAAAGTGCAAAACGTCTGACTTTAAATACATTCCTATGCTAAAAGCAATCTGCAATCAAGATATGGGAATAAGGCCAAGTATATATAATAGTGTCTATTTTATAAACATCAACAGGAAAACTATATTTCACGTTTATGATGACAGGGGTTGTGATTTATTGGCGACTTCGCCTGAAACGATAAGAGATGTTTATGATAAATACAACGACTGGATATTAGATTACGACAGGAATGAAATAGACGAGGTATTCAAATGAAGGATATCTCCGTATTAAAAATCCCTATTTCAGTGATATAAATGAGAATTAGGATTTAATTATTCAAAAAATCACTAAGCCCGATAATTATGGAATAATTTTTGTATCAGTTTCTAATTTTTTTTTAACTATTTTCGTTCCATCTCAGGAATCATTAAAATTTATACGGCATTTCTGACTTTCTTAATGATCAAAAAAGAAGGGGCTGTCTCAAAAATCGTGAAAAAATGATTTTGGGACAGCCCATTTTTGTTCCCAAATATTAATTTACTTGACACTAAAAGAAATAAAATGCATAGTGTAAATCATAAGTAGTAAGTGGTAAGTAATAAGTGATAAGTAATAAACGGTAAGTTACATTATTGAATTGGACTAAAACTAATGAGAGGTGTTTTTTATGAAGGATATGGAAATTTCGCAAAAGTATTTATTATTAGCACTAAATGATAAAGGTAGTGTTGCTGCAATTGGTAGTGTGAGGATTCGTGCTTTTATGGTTGCAAGTGGCATTTTAGAACTTGCAGCAGAAGATATTGTTTCGCTTTCGGAGAATCAAGTGACAGTAAAACAAGATTTACCAAGTAATAAAGGGTATTTGGGTTCAATCTATAATATGATTTCCGAAGATAATTCAATATCCCTGAAAAAATTAGCAAGGGGAATTGTTACTAAACGAAATTTATTCAAGGAATTATTCAACGCAGTCGGTGATTCTTTAGTTGAATTGGATTTGGTCTCCAAAACAAATACTGGCTTATTAGGACATTCCAACCACTTTATACCCAGTGAAGGTGCTAAAAAACTAATTGTAGAGCAAATTCGTGCAGAATTATTAGAAGAGGGACCAGTTTCAACCGATACAGTTGTTCTTTCAAGTTTGTTAATAGGCAGTCGTATTTTGAAGAACTATTTCAGTGAATTTGAGGAAAAAGACCTTAACGACAAATTATCTATGCTTCGCAATGATACGGCTAACAAAGAAATTTTTGCAATGATTGATGCTTTATCACACACAATTACTACAATCATTGCTTCTGCTTCTGCAGGTTCATAAGGGGGGATTTAAGTGTCAAGGAGACGTTCATTAGAAGATATTTTGAAATCTGAGTATATATCTATCGGTGAACTGGCTCGAATAACTGATTTGAGATACAGTACATTAAAATATTATACCGAAGCTAATTTAATTCCATTTGAACAATTAGATGAAAACTTAACACGTCGTTACCCTCGAGAAGCAGCAGTGGAAAGAGTGGAGACTATTAAAAGCTTAAAGAAATCTGGTTTATCCATTGCGGAGATTAGAGATAAAATAGCGAAACAAAGTTAACAAAATATAACTTTTAGAGTATCGATTTGATCAAAAAAGGGTTACTATCTTAGAATCATTACGTCCGTTGAACAACCAATAATAGTAATAAGTACCGGTTACACCCTTACCGTGGTGAAAACCGGTTATTTTTTACACAAATCTCCTTAGCGTTATAAATTCGCGTTTTGCTGGTGGTACCCTTAATGAACTAACGGGTGGTGCTATAGCTGAAGATCGGAGCTGTCTTTAAGGCAGCTTTTTATTATGGAACTAAAGGATTTATGGTAATATTTAGGTATTGTTGTATTGGTGGTGAAATAAATGGAACCTAAATGGCTTGAATGGGCGAAACAACTCCAATCCATTGCACAGGCGGGATTAACTTATTCGAAAGATGTATATGACTTGGAAAGATTTGAATTGGTAAGAAATATAAGCGTTGAAATATTGTCGCATCAAACAGATATGAACAAGACAGTAATAAAAGATTTGTTTGCCAATGAAACTGGTTATGCGACTCCTAAGGTAGATATTAGGTCAGTTGTCTTTAGAGATAATAAGATTTTAATGGTTAGAGAAAACACTGATGGAGATTGGTCTTTACCAGGAGGTTGGGGCGACATAGGATTAGCTCCCAGTGAAGTTGCAGTCAAAGAAGTAAAGGAAGAATCAGGGTTTGATGTTAAAGCAATTAAATTGTTAGGTGTCCTTGATAAGAAGTGTCATCCACACCCTCCTTCACTTTATCATGTTTATAAAATGTTTATCCTATGTGAAATAATTGGTGGACAGCCTAAAGAAGGAATAGAAACGAGTGCAGTTGAGTTTTTTGCTGAAAATGAACTACCATCATTATCAATAGCTAGAAATACAGAAACACAAATTGAATTGGCTTTTAAACATTTACGTAATCCACAAGAACCTGTCTATTTTGATTGATTTTTTAAATGGGTGTGCCTGCTTTAGTTGAAGATCGATCGGAGTTGTCTTTAAGGCAGCTTTTTATTTATGCAACTATCGGGGCAGTAGGGCGGTATAGTTGAAGAAGAACTGAATAAATTAATAAATAAAAACAGCCAGGTTCTGGCTGTTTTTTTATAAAAAATCCAAATGCTTGCAATAAAAACAAAAATTCAATCAGATTTATGGGATAATTTTATTAATTCCAGTTTTTCTCTATAAATTGAACTGCAGGTTGTAAATTTGTTTTGTTAGCGATTGAAATGACAGTGGGAACCACAGAAGGGTCCGTTTTGGATAAATTAGGGATCCGTGGATTTAACCGAAAAAAACGATTTCCTAGAAGCTGGGAACTGACCATGGATTCATAGTAACCGGATCCACTAGCGACTATCTGAAGAAATGGCAGTAAGGGTTCATTGGGCGATCGGTCCAAAAGAACTCCCCAATTTGGGGGAAGGTTCTTCATATTTTCGGGGCGTATGTTATCTGCACTCACCATCCCCCACCCCTTCGTATCTCTTCTTA
Source organism: Bacillus sp. ISL-4 (assembly GCF_018613275.1). Classification (NCBI taxonomy): domain Bacteria; kingdom Bacillati; phylum Bacillota; class Bacilli; order Caryophanales; family Bacillaceae; genus Bacillus; species Bacillus sp. ISL-4. Next base: position 1,720 of record NZ_JAGGQN010000044.1, on the reverse strand, counting down.
ATTGAGTCGGCTCTTCACCTGTTCCAATGGATAATACCGCAATTTGATCCAACGGCTGTTTAGCTTTTCCCACTGCAAACGCGATACTGGCTGTACTGGGGTTAGTTGTAACTGTATACCCATCCACGTAGTTTTGATAGGCTCGTTGTGTCGCGGGAGCACCACTGCTCCGTAGTATTACATCACTCGCTTTCTCATTTAAATAGGGAGAGCCAGGAAAGTTGTGGAATAACACAGGAGTCCAACGATTCAGCTCGGGTGAGAATAAATGAAATGCAGGGACAACAATTCGTCTTTTTAAGTCTTTGAGGAGAAGATCTGGTGGAAAAAATGTTTGTATCGCTTTAATGAAACTGGAATATGGTAATTGTTGGTTAAAAACAGGTCCGCCTGGTCGGGAAACACTGAATGCCGGCAGGATTTTAACCTTAAAAAACTGGAGTGTCTCCTTCGGCGATCTTCCACTTGCTAACGCAAGGGCAGTGAATGAACCGATTGAATTTCCCGAAAAAACATTGGTTAGACTAATTAATTTTGGGTTTTGCTGAGCCAGTCTGTTCAAAAGTTGTAAACTTAAAGCACCTAAGGTGCCGCCTCCATCAAAGGACATGATTCGATATTTTGTCAAAGCTGATTTCTCCTTTCTAATCTGGTCAAAAGTATCATTCAGTATATGTTTATTTTTCAGGAACCGGATTATGTAGCTAAACATCCAAGGAAAGACTCCATCGAGAATATAAAAAAATACAACGACGAGGATAAGGAGACTACGTTTAAGTGGCAGTACGGGCAAGCCAAACGGGAATTTATTATGCACGTACTTTGTTTGTAATGGGTGATGAGAAAGGCAGAAAGTACAGCCAAAAAAACTTGAAAGAAAAAAAAGCCATAGCGGTGGGCTACGGCTGCCTGTTCCGTCCTCAAACAGGTTATTTTGCAACCCTGTGCACAAAAGGTTATTGATTATTATTATTATTAAATATCGTGCAATCCTTCAAGATGGAGATCGCTTTTTCCAACAACAGGATTGTTAAGAATTACACTTAAACTAAAAGGTGCGTTAGTTCACTAAAAGAAAAAAGGAGAGTACATATTATACATGGCTAATATGTACTCTCCTTTATTTATTAAGGTTTTTTTATAATTAGGTCTAGATAATTTCAGTTCAGTTATAAAATCATCATCCTCGAAGGGCTGCTCTGCTTTGTGCAATAACATAGGAGAAATAAACAAAGTTATCACCTCAAAATAATTGTAACACTAATTTGTTAGCCATCCTTGAGGTAGATAATGTATATTGAAGAATACTTTAAAAATGATAAAATCCTCAGTTTAGTGCATCCCAGTTGATTATTATATAGATGAAACACGTACGGTGTTTTTTTTGTATTCATTAACAAGACGGATTAAAGAGGGAAGTGTTATTACAGATTCTTATTTTGCGAATTAAATGTTGACACTAAAGAAAAATAGAAGTATGATAATGAAGTCGCCTAATTAACGAGCGATATTAACAAAAGAAATTCTTCGTAGAAGTTGACAACTATTCAACGTTATGTTAAGCTGAATAAGCTGAAACAAACCAGCTGCAATTGCTCTTTGAAAACTGAACAAAACAAAGCGCCAACGTTAAATTTTTAAGTGAGCACACACTATCAAAAAAGCAAAATGAGCAAGTCAAACATTTCTTCGGAGAGTTTGATCCTGGCTCAGGACGAAC
>NZ_JAGGQN010000043.1:71827-107979 GCF_018613275.1 Bacillus sp. ISL-4 | reverse complement strand
TCACGACAGGCACGGGCTTGCTGCGGGAAAAGCGCGTCTAGGGGAGACCCCGCAGGCGAAAGCCGAGGAGGCTCCCCGACCGCCCGCGGAAAGCGAGTGCCTGGAGTGGAAATCAACGTCCAAATTGTACAAGCCATAAAAATAGACAAACTCGATTTTCATCGAGTTTGTCTACAGTCTGAAATAACCCCGAAAGATCGGGGTTATTTTTTATTTACTTGACGTCCACTTTTTTTGGGGCTCTGTGAACTTGTGTTTCCAATTTGAAATTCATTACCTAGTTCAACATCATTTCTTTTATCCTGTTTCTCGATTTGCTTTCTCGTTTGATCCTTGTTTTGAATCCCTTGTTTAGACAATACGTATCCATCTCGCTTTCAATGTTATTGTTTTTAATATGCGCAAGTATAAGGAAAATACGTATTATTATTTAAAAAATAATTCTTGTCTTTAGTAACTTATTATTTAGCCTTGTTAGAATATCAGGTGCGTTAGCTTAAGATTGACTGTCTTTAAGGCATTTTTTTCTTTATGCAACTAACGGGGCAGGATCGTTCAACTAGGAGATAGATTGTTAAAAAGAAAATGGTAATTAAACTTAATAATAAACCGCCACCCGAAAGTGGAGGTTTATTATTGAATCGAGGAAATTACTGTTCTTTTAAGCTGGTTACAGAAACACTTTGTTTTTTATTTGGATCATCAAGGGGATGAATTGTAGCTATTCCATTTTGTTCATCCACATGCTCAATGTAGATACTTTCCTCATTATAGGTTACATTAGCCATATTTGGTGAAGAAGCAATTTCTTCTGCTCGTTGTGCGTTCATTTAAGCCACCTCCTTTGAATTTGCAACATGTATAATATTTGTTCCGAATTACTTAGATATACTTGTTGTAATTAAAATTCTTCCAAGAATCCCTTACTCCCTTATTTAACTAACTGGTACGACAGCTGAAGAACGAGTTATATTTAAGACAGCTTATAATCATTTAGACGAACGTGGCAAGCTAGTTCAAAGGATTAAAATCAGTGGTTTGATATAATTACAGAAAATTAAAAAAGTTTTAGGGGGATGTAAAAATGAATATTAAAGGATTTGCGATTTCCACTAATAAAAAGTATTTGGATGTAGATTTAATACATGATTTTTTGAATCAAGAAGCTTACTGGTCAAAGGGAATACCAAAGGAAACAGTAATGAAGTCAATTGAAAATACGACCTTGTGTTTTGGGGTTTATAAAGGTGAAATAGGTAATGAAGGTAGTGAACAAGTTGGATTTGCAAGGGTAATAACAGATTTAGCAACACATGCATACCTTTGCGATGTGTTTATATTACCTGACTATCGTAAATTAGGATTATCAAAATGGTTAATGGATGTCATCACCAACCATTCCGAACTGGAAGGGGTTCGCAGGTTTATGTTAGCTACTAATGATGCACATTCATTATATAAAAAATACGGTTTTACTCAGATCGATAATCCAGAGCTATTTATGCAAAAAGTCCGTAAATCTCCATTTTAACAATAAGCTTATTTTCATTAGAGGGTGCGAAAGGGGTTAGACCCTGCATAATCGTGCACAGAATGTCGGATGATTCGTTTCAATTCCTGCTATTCTTTTGATATAAGGAGGTCATTGAATGGATTTGCTAAAAAATATGAATGGTGCCATTAAATTCATTGAAGAAAATCTTACGAACGAAATTGACTTTAAAGAAGTTGCAAGGCTAGCTTATTGCTCGGAATATCATTTTAAAAGGATGTTTTCCTTCCTTGCAGGTATTTCACTATCCGAGTATATCCGCCGAAGACGACTTACACTTGCAGCGTTTGAGCTAAAGGAAAACAGCATAAAGGTCATTGATATAGCGATAAAGTACGGGTACAGCTCACCTGACTCTTTCGCAAGAGCGTTTCAACATTTGCATGGTATCACACCATCAGAAGCGAGAAGTAACGGCCATTCACTTAAAGCTTATCCACCGATGTCCTTCCAATTATCCATTAAAGGAGGCAGTGAAATGAACTATCGAATTGAAGAAAAAGAGGCATTTCACATTATTGGAATTAAAAAAAGAGTTCCAATCATTTTTAACGGGGTTAATCCAGAGATTGCATCTATGTGGAAAAGTTTAGACGAGAAAACGATAAATGAACTTAAAAACCTATCGAATGTCGAGCCATTGGGGCTGCTTAGTGCATCTGCGAATTTTTCCGAAGGCCGGTTGGAGGAAAAAGGGGAGCTTGACCATTATATCGGCGCAGCGACAACGAGGGAGTGTCCAGATAACTTAACACAGCTTGAAGTTGACGCATCTACATGGGCAGTATTCGAAGCGGTAGGTCCCTTTCCTGAAACACTGCAAAATGTATGGGGACGTATTTATTCCGAATGGTTTCCTTCCTCTAACTATGAACAAAGGGAAGGACCGGAAATCCTTTGGAACGAAAATAAAGATATAACCTCACCAACATTTAGAAGCGAAATATGGATCCCCGTTTTGAAAAAGTAAGGATGGACGAAAGATTTATTCGAAAAGCTGTCTTAAGGCAGCTTTTTTGTATGTAACAAACAGGGCGGGATAATGGAATAAGGGCTAGGTAATATTTACTATAACGAGCTATAATGATGGTTAGAAAGTGCTTATATAAGGAGATTGGGAAATGCCTGTTATTGAGTATCAACAATTTATTAAAGCACCAGTTGACTTATGTTTTGATCTTGCGAGGAGCGTGGATATCCATACCAAAACGACAGCGAAAACAAAGGAAGTTGCTGTTGATGGTGTGACAGAAGGGCTATTAGAGGAGGGGGATACTGTAACTTGGGAAGCCATTCACTTTGGGATTAAACAAAGGCTGAAAGCCCAAGTAACATTAATGGAAAAGCCAAATAAGTTTGTAGATATAATGGTGAAGGGAGCCTTTCATTCCTTCGTACACACACATCAGTTTATAGAAGAATCAGGCGGAACTATAATGATAGATAAATTTCAATATAAGTCACCGTTCGGTCCAATTGGAGTTTTAGCTGTTAAGTTGTTTTTAGAGAAGTATATGAGAGAATTTATCGTTTCTCGTGCAAAGGCACTGAAAAAGATTGCCGAGAATATGCACTAATCTTGTCTAACGAAAAGATGCTTTAATGGATTAAGTAAACCTTATGGCGGGCAAACAGATGGATGGGGAGTAATGATTGATTAAATAGCTGTTCTTGTTATGAAATTACGGTTATTAATGAACGAACGGGTGCTTAGCTGAAGTTCGGAGCTGTCTTTATCACCGGCACCCTGGACGTTAGCAAATGGCTCGGCTCAGCGGTACAACCGTGTAAGGCCCGCGGATACAACCGACCTTTAATTATAATTATGGTCAAATCTTTTGCAGCGATTTGATCTTTTTATTTGTTTTTATAAGAATAACATAAATAGAACAAATGTTCCAGTTTAAAAGTGTAAAATTATTACCTTTTATTTAAATCACTCTGGTAAAGGGTATTGTTGATTCTCTTGAAGAATAAAGGAGGAGGATAGTTGAAGACATATTTTCTTAAGATGGGCGGGAACAACTTGCATAAGAAAATTAGAATGAGATTGACGATGGGTATGTATTTGTTTTCAGAGAAGGGTTAATAAGAAGAATAGTTGAATTAAAGAGGTCATTCTAAGAAAAACAGAATGAGTACCCGGTACTTGTGAGGTTGATATAACTCATCTTTTGGGAACTAAAAAAAGTACTTTGATCAATTATGGTATCAAAGTACTTTTCATTTAACAAACTACCATTTCCACAAGTCAACATGTTTCTTCTTACAACAATCATGCTGTTCATTATCGCAGCGTTTTTTCTTCTTACAACAATCATGCTGTTCATTATCCGCAGTGATTTTTCTTCTTACAACAATCATCGTGATGTTCATTATCGCAGTGATTTTTCTTCTTACAACAATCGTGATGTTCATTATCGCAGCGTTTTTTCTTCTTACAACAATCATGCTGTTCATTATCGCAGTGATTTTTCTTCTTACAACAATCGTGATGTTCATTATCGCAGCGTTTTTTCTTCTTACAACAATCATGATGTTCATTATCGCAGTGATGTTTCTTCTTACAACAATCGTGATGTTCATTATCGTAGCGTTTTTTCTTCTTACAACAATCATGATGTTCATTATCGCAGCGTTTTTTCTTTTTACAACAATCGTGATGTTCATTATCGCAGCGTTTTTTCTTTTTACAACAATCGTGATGTTCATTATCGCAGCATTTCTTCTTACACCAATCGTGGTGATGGTCCTCATCGCAGCATTTCTTCTTACACCAGTCGTGGTGATGGTCCTCATCGCAACATTTCTTGTTACACCAATCATGGTGATGGTCCTCATCGCAGCATTTCTTCTTACAGCAATCGTGGTGATGAACCTCATCGCAGCAATCTTTCTTACACCAATCGTGGTGATGATCCTCATCGCAGCATATCTTCTTACAGCAATCGTGGTGATGTTCATTATCGCAGCATTTCTTCTTACAGCAATCGTGGTGATGGTCCTCATCGCAGCATTCTTTCTTACGCCAATCGTGGTGATGTTCATTATCGCAGTGATTTTTATAACAATCCTCGTGATAACACATAGTAATGTCACTCCTTTCTATCCTATAAAATAAATAAAGGCAAAGCCTTCTCTATTTAGAGAGGGCTTTGCTAGTCAAGATTAAAAACTACTCAACACCGTCATTTACGGAGCAGCAAGAGTACTAGTTGTTGGAGTAGTTGTAGTTTCACAACGACGTTCATTTACGTCGCAAATACCACCATGTGAATCCACAATAACTGGTCGAGTAACTGTAATTGTAGTGCGTAGTACAATCTTGACTAAAATAGCATTGGTAGTAACAAGTCCCGTTGTGCCGATGACTGGAACGCCTGGTTGAGCAAAGATCCCTTCTACTACTAATGGGGGTTCTATTACTGTATCCTCAGGGCATGCACCTGGGAAATCTGTATGCTCCTGGAATGGTAAACTTGTTGAAAGTAGGGCTGTTAAAATAGGAGCGGTTGTTCCTGGTGCCGTAAATGTTACCGTAATAGCTACTGGAATAAGCCCGATGTTAACGACTTTGTCCCTAATGATTGTCGTGTTACGTGTAACACCAGCTAGATTCGGTATAACAGTTACAGAAACAATAGTGGATCCTGCTGGAATTGCTGGAGCAAACGCGGTAAAAGGAAGTGTTGCTTCTGCAACCTTTTGTACCGCTTTTGAGCCTACAACTGAATTAACTAGGACACAGTCGCTGTTTAATGGTGCAGCGAGTTGGCGAGCCGCAGCTCTAAAATTGCAATTGCAAGCAGATTGGTCGTGAGACTTACAAACTTTACAAGGTTTTTTATGATCAAATCTTGAATCATTGCCGAATCTTGAATCATTGCTGAAACCCCAGTCGCTGTCGGAACATGCAGAACCCCAGTTGCTGTGCATTGGATTATTTTTACCGAAATTTCCCATAAAATCTCAATCCTTTCTTGTAACTATTTTTTTTTCGAAAAATGAAATGGAGTGTAGTATCGAACCGTACTAAAGCACTGCCAAAAGTATTTTCGTAGTAGTTACAAAATATAGTATTAATAAATTAAGGCAATTGCTTGGACATGTTACTTATATTTCCGGACAAACTGTAAATATAATGTAGCAATAGAGGGAGTATGGAACGCCGTAAAGAAATGGATGAACCCAAAAGGGAGGCAAAAAGATAAACATTGAAAAGCAGTGCCTACTAAAATACTGGTAACGCAAAAAGGTCTTCTTTGCTCGACCTTTCGGAAAGTGAAGACCTAGGCTCTTTTTAAGGAGTCTAAACGAAGTTTCGTTTCCGTTACCAACGTTTAAATCTATGAGGGTTATAGAGGGAACTTCAACCGTTACCTTTTAATGATGTTAAAAATTGGCGTGTGCCAAGGTGTATTTTACCGTTTTTCTAATCCGGCTGGTTGGTCACGGATCAAATCTCTTTCAGCGATTTGAAAAGAACGGATGGTCCAAATAAGAATGTAAAATTATATCTTTTTTTAAAAAATCAGCTCTGATATCTTGTTGTTTCTCTTGAAGAACTAAATGGCCAGGGTAGCAAGACAGCCGTAGTAGTGTTATCGAACTACGCAAGAAGAATGTGCTATAATTAGCCAAAAAAGGAGAAATTTATTTTGAATCCTTAATAAAATGTGCTTTACTTCAATAGTGGAGTTTGATCTGCGGCCTTTTTCTAATGCAACTAACGGCGGAGGATAGTTCAAGAAGCTTAGTATATATGTTCTGTATAGTATACAAAAAAAGATAGGGGCGAGGTTCTTTGGGTTTCAATACCGGTGATATAGTATATCAACTTATTATATTTATTTTGTTGTTTGGTATCATTTTTACTGTTTACTTTTTTGTTCGGTCTCTCCTTACACGGTCAAACAAATCCAATAGCATAGAACAAAAACTTGATAGAGTAATTGAGCTGCTTGAAAAGGATAGAAGAGATTAATTTCTTTTATCCTTTTCATTTTTTTTGTTCCTACATAGTTTATGTCACTCTAAAGTAAGTTTTATAGAACTAAACTGGGCAGGTTAGCTGAAGATCTGAGTTTCTTATGAAATTATCGGCGCAGGTTAGTCCAATAAAAAGCCGAATATAGTTTAGTGATTTCATCTAGTGCAAAAAAGATTATGGAGCAAATGACCGCAAAGATAAAGAAACCTCCTGGGTCAATAAAGTATGTAGCCAAGCCAAAACCAATATGTATTAATCCAGATAACCAGAACCGAATATTGAAATACTTCATTGAGATAATTTCAGCAATTAGTGAGACTGGTAAGCCATAAACGAAATTTCCAATTAAACTATAAAAAAGCACAATAATAATCAGGGAAAAATCTCCATCAAAATTAAAGGATGGTTCTTCAAAAATTGAGACTAGGAATAACCCAATTGTAAAGGTCAATGATGAGTAAAATGCCACCTTGATTTTTCTGAATTTGACTTTAAACAGAAGCTTCCTAATGACAGGAAATAAAAACGCAATCGTTATTAAAGCAAGTAAAGTTTTAATTATTATTGGTGTAGTTGAAACAAGTACTATTGTCAGCAAAACAAGCATGGTGAAAACAAGAATATAAGAATTTCCTTTTATCATAGTTACCTCGAACCTTTTTACCTTAATTGTACAATAAACCGAAGTTAGTAGGAATTGCTTGTTGAACTAACGGGTCGTCCGTGATATAGGGATATGGTGTCCGCCAGTTCGATGCTGTGTAGGCGAAGCTATCTCAAAACACAAATATATGCTGTAAAACTTTTTATTTCAGGTCGTAAGGGTGGTTTGAAAAAAGTTTCCGGAAATTTTTGTGTCATAATCCTAATTGAAACATAACTTGAAGTAACCCATTTAATTTTTTCCTCCTAAAACGAATAAGGAGATGTTTCTATTGTCAAATTGTGGTCATGAATCAAGTTGTTGTAATGATATTGGTGGATTTGGTGGCGGCTTTGCTTTTATAGTCGTTTTGTTTATACTCTTAGTCATCGTTGGAGCTGCTTGTTTCGGCGGAGGTTACGGCGGAGGTTACGGCGGAGGTTACGGCGGAGGTTACGGCGGCGCACAAGGGTATGGCAGTTTCTGCTAAAAGTAGTATATAAAAAAAGCCGACCTTTATTGGTCGGCTTCTTTTATGACTAATTTATCGCGAGGTAAGCTTAATGACTGAATCGATAATTTCATCCCAATCTTCACTATGAATCTCATGCCCCGATCCATCAAGAGTCACTAATTCTGCATGAGGGATGGCTTTTGCAAGGGCAAGCCCGTGCTCGTATGGCAAGGCTGGATCTTCTGTGCCATGAATAATGAGGACAGGTACGGATATCTCACCCATTCTATCAAAATATTCGTCTCCGCCAGCAAGCAAAGCATGATTAAATCTGCTCGGTAGTTGTTTGGCGCGGTCCGCCTCTCTTTGTGCCAGTTTATACATTCTTTCCTGCTCATAAGGTTTGGAACCGGCTAAAGTTTTCCATCCATCCGCAAGAAAAGCGATGACCGCCTCCCGATTTGACCAATCCATGGATGCACTCTTCGCATGATGATCCAATATGCTTTGGTCCATTGGGGGGAGTTTTTCCATTACAGTCCCGAACACACTTGATGCAATTAGCGTAAGCGTAGTTACGCGTTCCGGATATCTTAATGCAAGAATCTGGCCGATCAAACCGCCTAGGGACATTCCGACGATCGACGCCCGCTCTATGGAATAAGCGTCCAGGACACCCGCGGCATCGTCAGCCATGTCCGTTATTGTATAGTTGGAGGTACCGGGTTCATAACTGACAGATCGTCCGAGATCCCGATGGTCGTACCGAATGACAAACCTCCCCGAATCAGCGAGGCGGAGACAGAAGTCATCATCCCACCAGTCTAATGAAGACATCGCTCCCATGATCAAAAGCACAGCAGGGTCCTTACGGTTTCCAAAACTTTCTGTACATATATCCACTTTATTTATTTTCAGTATCTGTTCACTCATGTTTTTTACCTCCGTATTAAATATTATCTAATAGCCGTTACCATGGCGCAGATCAATAAATTCTTTCCGGAGCATGATGATTGGCCTGCGCTTTTAATTATCGCAGTCTAACCCACTTAATAATCATGACGAGGCCTCCTTTTATATTTGTGAAATGGGAATTATCCCTATATTACTGTAACATGTGCGAAAACGTTGCACCACCAAATTTTTCCACAATTCCAAGAAGACGGAAAACCCCGAATACAGAGCACCTTTTTGGTGTCATTTATTCGGGGTTTATTGCAGTTGCATTTTCCATTTATTGAGCTGTATATCCGCCATCTAACACGACTGCCTGGCCTGTGATGCCCCGTGCTTTGTCGCTTGCGAGGAAAATGGCGTAGTCGGCTATTTCACTTACATCGAGTAAGCGGTTTTGTGGGACAAGTGGATAGATGACCTCTTCCAAAACGCTTTCTAGCGGTACTTGTCTTGCTTTCGCCAGATCCTCCAATTGTCCGCGGACGAGAGGTGTGTCTACGTATCCTGGGCAAAGGGCATTGACGGTAATGCCAAAAGAGGCGCTTTCCAAGGCGGCGACTTTCGTTAATCCGATTACACCGTGTTTGGCACTATTGTACGCTGCTTTGTTGGCAAATCCAATCAGGCCATTAATGGAAGAGATGTTGATGATTCTGCCGAAGCCTTGTTCTTTCATGATCGGCAAAACGTTCTTTATTGAAATGAATGGCGCGGTCAGCATGATTTTGATCATCAGTTCGAATTTTTCAGTTGGAAACTCCTCGATTGGAGCAACATGCTGAAGGCCGGCGTTATTGATGAAAATATCTATTCGTCCGTATTTGTCTTTAGCTTGTTTGATTAGTTGGATAATATCTTCTTCACTTGTTACGTCTGCTTTTAGGCCGATAACTTCCAAGCCTTTGTTCCTTAGGTCTAAAGCAGCTTTTTCAACTGTGTTTTGATCAAGGTCGGACAAAACGACCTTTGCGCCATTTTCAGCGAATATCTTTCCAATCTCAAAACCGATTCCTCTAGCAGATCCGGTAATTATCGCCACTTTATCTTTAATCATATTACATTCCTCCAATAAAAAATGTAATGGTCCAGGTCTGTCATTTTATGTCGTAAATAGGGAATATTTCACAAGGTAAACTCCATTGGAAATATAAAGGGAAGGTTATAAAAATATGGTTTAGGTTAATGAGTAAGAGTCTATCATGATTTTCAAGATAAAAAAAGAATTTTATTTCCACCTATCGTTGGCATAAATATTGCATAGATAAAAAGGTGAGTAAATAAAGGTAATTGAAACGGAAAGGGGAAGCTGGATGATTAAAAAAATAGCCATTATCGGTTCAGGTGTAATGGGGAGCGGGATCGCGCAGTCTTTTGCAGTTAGCGGATATTTCGTCACCATTAACGATATAAAGGAAGAGTTGCTATATCATGCCCAGAATCGAATTTCTGAGAATCTGTCACTGCTCATTGAGGAAGGGGCTTTGACTGATCAGGAAAAGCAAGATGCTTTAGCGAATATTACGTATAGTGTAGATTTGGAAGGGGCTGTAAGGGATGCTGACTTTATCATTGAGGCGATTCCGGAAGTCATCGAGCTGAAGTTGAATCTATATCAGCAAATGGAGGAAATAATCAAACCGGATGCCATTGTTGCTTCAAATACATCGACCTTTCCAATTTCTCAATTGATGGAGAAGGCCTCGTTTGCGGACAGAATGGTCATCACGCATTTCTTTAATCCTGGCCATTTAGTTCCGTTGGTTGAAATTGTTCAGCATGACGAAACAAAGCCCGAAATCGTCAAGACAACAATGGATTTAATGCGTAAAATCGGCAAGTCTCCGATTCTCTTGAAAAAAGAAATAGCAGGATTCATCGCCAATCGTCTTCAGACTGCCCTGATGCGCGAAGCCTTTTATCTATTGAAAGAGGGCGTTGCCGATGCTGAGGATATCGATACGGCGATAACGGCTGGACCAGGTTTTCGATGGGCATTTACTGGGCCGATCGAGATTGCTGATTTTGGCGGACTGGATACATGGCAGCGCGTTTTTGATAATGTTTCACCGGTATTGGATCAAAGTAAGGAAGCCCCTGATTTGATTCGTGATCTGGTAGCTAAGGGAAAGCTTGGGACGAAGTCGGGAGAAGGGATTTTTACGTATGAAGGATCTGCCGTTTCCCAGAAAATCAATGAGAGGGACCGTAATTTTATTAAACTGGGAAAATTAAAAATGGAGAAGGAGGAAGTATTATGAGAGAAGTAGTGATTGTAGGGGCAGCAAGAACACCAGTTGGTGCGTTTGGAGGCAGTCTTGCCAATGTGTCGGCGGTTGACTTGGGAGTTGTGGCCGCCAAGGAAGCGATTAAGCGGGCAAATATCTCGGCTGACATGATCGATGAGGTATTGGTAGGGAATATTCTATCTGCTGGATTAGGGCAAAATGTGGCACGTCAGGTTGCGATTCATGCAGGGATTCCGGAAACAACGCCGGCCATGGCCATTAATAAACTTTGCGGATCTGGCCTCCGTACGGTAATAATGGGAGCGCAATTCATTGCCCTTGGTGATGCTGATGTGATTCTTGCCGGGGGGATTGAAAGCATGAGCAATGCTCCATATTTACTTCCAAATTATCGTTTTGGACAGAAAATGGGTAATGCCGAAGCAGTCGATTCCATGACATATGACGCCTTAACGGATGTTTTTAACCAATATCATATGGGCGTGACTGCGGAGAATATCGCCGAGCAGTGGGAAATCAGCCGTGAAAAGCAGGACGAATTTGCTTTAGATAGCCAACTGAAGGCTGAAAAGGCACAGCTTGAAGGACGATTTGCAGATGAAATCGTACCTGTTGAATATAAACGCAGAGGAAAGACGGTCTTGGTGGACCAAGATGAACACCCGCGTCATGGGCTGACGATCGACCAGCTAGCGAAGCTGCGTCCTGCTTTTAAGGAAAATGGAACGGTTACGGCAGGAAATGCATCCGGAATCAATGATGGGGGTGCGATGTTAGTCCTGATGTCTAAAGAGAAAGCGGACGAGCTGGGACTGGAAGCTTTAGCAACCATTAAGTCATATGCAAATGCCGCGCTTGATCCGAAAATCATGGGATACGGTCCTGTGCCTGCGACAAGAAAAGCTTTGGCAAAAGCGGGATTGACAATAGATGATCTTGATTTGATGGAAGTGAATGAAGCCTTTGCGGCACAGTCACTAGCCGTGCTTAAAGACCTTGAACTGAAGCCGGAAAAAGTGAATGTAAATGGCGGTGCGATTGCCCTGGGTCATCCGGTAGGTGCTTCCGGTGCCCGCATCTTAGTGACTTTATTGTATGAAATGAAGCGCAGAGATGCAAAAACCGGACTTGCCACATTATGTATCGGTGGCGGACAGGGAACTGCGCTGATTGTGGAACGGTAATGACTTGGCCTCATTTTCCTATGATATAATGGAGGAAACTTCAGACGGGTTAAGGGGAATAGGAATGGCCAGCGATAATAAGACTATTCAATTGGAATTAGTGAAAGCGATATTGGAAGAATTGCCTTTCGGTGTTTTGGTAACGAAAAACGAAACAGAAATCGTTCTCTGCAATCGCGTATTATCCGGGGCTTTTGCTGAGAATGAATTTGATCTGCAAATAAATTTGATTATTGAAAAAAATCTTGTGCCAGCTGTAAATACTCCAATCCGTTTGAATGATAATAATGGAATTGTCAGAAAAGCCATCATTCAAATGGGTGATGAGGAGTATCAGATTTATCTCCTGTTATTTACAAATAATAAAAGTGATTTTCTTAATATCGATAATCATGAAGAACTTCTGTTTAAGGATATTATCGAATTTGCCTATGACGGCTTGGTGATGGTCGATACGGAAGGGTATGTTCAAATGCTGAGCCACGCTTATGCGGATTTTCTTGGCGTCGATCAGGAAAGCTCCATAGGGAAACATGTAACGGAGGTCATTGAAAACACCCGTATGCATGTGGTCGCCAAAACTGGCAAGCAAGAGGTCGCTGAATTACAAAAAATTAAAGATAATTATATAATTGCGACCCGCTCCCCGATAAGGAAACAAGGTAAATTAATAGGGGCGGTCGGAAAGATTCTTTTTAAGAATGTCGGGCAATTTACCGCTCTTTCCAAACGGATAAATTCACTTGAAGTAGAGCTGAAAAAGTACAAAGGTGATTTTCGCGAGAGAAATAAGGCCTCATATACGTTTGATCATTTGATGGGGGGAAGCCCTGCTTTCATGGAAGTAAAAGGTCAAGCCAAAATTGCCGCTAAAAGCGATTCGAATGTGTTGATTTTGGGCGAAAGCGGAACAGGTAAGGAGCTGTTTGCCCATTCCATTCATAATGACAGCAGAAGGGCCATGGGTGTGTTTGTCAAAGTGAACTGTGCCGCCATCCCGGCAGAGCTGCTGGAGTCAGAGCTATTTGGCTATGAAGAGGGTTCTTTCACTGGTGCCAAAAAAGGCGGAAAAGCAGGTAAGTTCGAAGCGGCTGAAGGCGGAACGATTTTTCTCGATGAAATCGGTGAGCTGCCACTGCATATGCAGGTGAAGCTTCTCCGTGTTTTACAAGAAAAAGAGATCGAGAGGGTCGGTTCGACGGGAAGCATTCCGATTGATGTACGGGTAATCGCTGCAACGAACCGTAATCTGGAGGAAATGGTCTCGAAAGGGGAATTCCGAGTTGATATGTATTACCGGTTGAAGGTCTTGCAAATCCAGGTTCCTTCCTTGAGGGAGCGACCGGAGGACATTGAAATACTGGTAAATCATTTTGTTGAAAAGTACCAGAACCTCATGAAAAAACGCGTAACGGGGAT
The DNA here is from genome assembly GCF_018613275.1 of Bacillus sp. ISL-4. Classification (NCBI taxonomy): domain Bacteria; kingdom Bacillati; phylum Bacillota; class Bacilli; order Caryophanales; family Bacillaceae; genus Bacillus; species Bacillus sp. ISL-4. The sequence continues at coordinate 94,534 of NZ_JAGGQN010000043.1, read as the reverse complement.
GAGTGAACAAGCTTTACGGTTGTTGCGTCTTTATAAATGGCCGGGTAATATCCGTGAGTTGGAGAATATCATTGAACGCGCAATGAATATTGTTGAAGAAGGGGAAATGATACGTTCCAAGCATCTCCCTAAAGAAATAACGGGTCATAAAGAATCAGTATCGATCCGCACTTTAGCTGAAGTAATGGATGAGACCGAACGGGCTGTAATCGTTTCATGTTTGGAAATGACTTCTGGTAATAAATCGGAAACGGCAAAGAGACTCGGAGTGAGTCGCACAACACTGTATGAAAAAATGAATAAATATGGTTTATAAATATAGAAAGTACCCTTTTGCCAAAGGGTTCAGACTGTAGACAAATTCGAAGAAGATCGAGTTTGCCTGCAGTTTTTTTATTTTAAAAACGTTTCAGGTGTTTTCAGAAATCCGCTCCCTTTCCGCCGTCTGTCTGCCAAGCCTCATCAAAGCAAGCGCCTCCGGGTCCCGGCAAGCCAGTTTTTCGGCAGGAGTGTCGCAAATTTCTTCAATCCAATGAGGGGTTTATAAAAAAACAATGAAGTAAAACCTAGTCTTAATCATGGTTCAGGATGAGACCAGCCTACAGTTTTTTCTATAAAAAACAGTCCAGTAGATTGGAACGGAAGGTACGAGACTCCCGGGACCGCCCGCGGAAAGCGAGTACCTGAAGTGAATGTTTAAACAGCCCCTCCAAAAAAACAGTAGGTATATTTGAGTGTGTTAGGAAATCCGTACATAAAATGAAAGGGAATATAAATGGTGTAAGAAAAGGCTTACACTTTTTTGGAGTTTATACGTATGTGTACTGAAACCTTGACAGTTTTAAGGGATTTTATTTATAAAAAGGGAAATAAAATGTTTGAAAAGGCTTTAAAAGATGTGATTTTTCAATGTGCTTAAGTTGGCACAATAATTGCATAATTACTTTAGTGAATGGCCTATCTGTCATTTTATATTGTGTTTCCACGTAAAGTGAAAGGGGATTTCGTAATTCAGCAGATTGTTGAAAGCGTTCTCAATAATTGGAAACCACTGAGGAAGATCATTCAGCTTGACTTGGGGAAGGCAGGCTTGGATGGCAAAAGCGGAAAAATTGAAAATATGGAATTTAGGAGATTAATAGTTCTACTTAAGGGCTTCCGAACTTATTTTGGGGCAAGGGGAGAAAAGGGGGAATTGAGTTGGTGATTCAAATTTTAGCCATTGTTGTGGCGCTGGGACTTTTAATCTTTTTAGCCTACCGGGGCTATCCGGTCATTATCATAGCGCCGATTGTTACTTTATTGGCGGTCATTTTATCCGGTGGACATTTGCTGCCGAGTTATACAGAGACATATATGACGTTTGCGGCTAACTATATAAAAGCGTTTTTTCCGATATTTTTATTAGGGGCCGTATTTGGAAAAGTCATGGAGATGAGCGGTGCAGCTGCATCCATTGCCAAGACCATCGTAAAATCACTAGGCTCAAAGCAGGCCATTCTTGCTGTGGTGCTGGCGTGTTCGGCGCTGACATACGGCGGGGTTTCATTGTTTGTAGTGGCATTCGCCGTTTATCCATTTGCAGCGGCAATTTTTAAAGAAGCAGACATTCCAAAAAGATTATTGCCAGGAACGATAGCATTAGGCGCTTTCACTTATACGATGGATGCCCTTCCTGGAACACCTCAGATTCAAAATATCATTCCAACGAATTATTTCGGAACAGATACCTATGCAGCTCCAATAATGGGTATTATTGGCGCGATCATGGTATTCACTGGAGGAATGCTCTGGTTAGAGCGCCGCCGTAAACAAGCGGTGGCAAATGGTGAAGGCTACGGGGAAGGACATATTAATGAACCAGAAAGTTCAGAACAGCAAAACCTGCCTAACTTTTGGCTGTCCATCGTACCGCTCATCCTTGTCGTAGCGTTTAATTTTGCTTTCAGCCGGAGTGCCATTTCGGTTAAGCACTGGTATGATGCATCGATGCTGAAGGAAACTTTCAACATTGCCGATGTAAGCACAGTCACTTCATCCTGGTCTTTGATAGTTGCATTGACAATCGGTATTATTGCAGCGATGCTTCTGAATGTTGGACGTATCAAGGTCAAATTGGCAAGTGGATTAACAGCTGCGGCAATGGGATCATTGCTTGCCATATTCAATACTGCATCTGAAGTTGGTTTTGGGAATGTGGTGAAAACGCTTCCTGGATTCTCGGTCATTCAAAACTGGGTGTTCGATGCAAGCGGTAATCCACTCGTATCCGAAGCTATCGCCGTCAATGTGCTGGCAGGGATTACCGGATCCGCGTCCGGTGGACTTTCGATTGCGTTAGAAGTAATGGGAGGTCACTATTTGCAGGTGGCCCAAAGTGTCGGAATCACCCCGGAAATGCTTCATCGAATTGCATCCATGGCATCTGGCGGAATGGATACGCTGCCGCATAATGGTGCCGTCATTACCTTGCTTGCCATTACTGGACTGACACATCGTCAATCTTACAAGGATATCTTTGCGATTACGGTTTTGAAAACAGTGACCGTGTTCATCATTGCTTTTGCAACTTCACTGTTTATTTAATAGAATAGTATTAAGAATGGAGATGATGGAAAATGAGTAAATTATTAACATCTTTTGATAGCGCTATTCAACAAATCGAGGATGGAGCAACCATTATCGTTGGCGGATTCGGATTAAGCGGAATACCAGAAAAACTAATCTTTGCTTTGCGTAATAAAGGTGTAAAGGATTTGACGATTGTCAGCAACAATTGTGGAGTCGACGATTGGGGTCTAGGACTTTTGCTTGAAAATAAACAAATCAAAAAAATGATCGCTTCTTATGTAGGGGAAAATAAGTTATTTGAACAGCAATTTTTAAGTGGCGAGCTGGAGGTCGAGCTAGTTCCCCAAGGAACGCTGGCCGAGCGTTTAAGAGCGGGCGGAGCGGGAATTCCCGCCTTTTATACAGCTACAGGAGTAGGAACGGAAGTCGCAAAAGGTAAAGAACATAAAGAGTTTGATGGCCGCACATACATTATGGAAGAAGGAATAGTCGGGGATTTTGCCTTTGTAAAAGCCTGGAAAGCAGATCATTTCGGTAATCTTGTATATCGGAAAACGGCAAGGAATTTTAACCCTGTCGTTGCCACAGCAGGGAAAGTCACGGTTGTCGAAGTGGAGGAGCTCGTGGGCACAGGAGAGCTCGATCCAGATGAAATTCATACTTCAGGGGTTTATGTACAGAAAGTGCTTGTAGGAAATGACTATGAAAAACGAATTGAAAAACTTACAACTGCTAACGCATAAAAAGGAGGAGTATTCGAATGACTAGACAACTAATTTTAGAACGGGCCGTTAAAGAAATCCAAGATGGTATGTGTGTGAATTTAGGGATTGGAATGCCGACCTTGATCGCCAACATAATTCCAAATGACTTTAATGTCATGCTTCAATCGGAAAATGGCTTACTGGGAATCGGACCTTATCCACAAAAGGGTGAAGTCGATCCGGATTTGATTAATGCAGGAAAAGAAACGGTAACGGCAAAATCAGGGGCATCATTTTTTGATAGCGCTGAATCGTTCGCGATGATTCGCGGCGGCCACATCGACCTGGCCATTTTAGGCGGGATGGAAGTTTCCGAGAATGGGGACTTGGCAAACTGGATGATTCCAGGGAAGATGGTAAAAGGAATGGGAGGGGCGATGGATCTCGTCCAAGGCGCAAAACGAATTGTTGTCATTATGGACCATGTGAACAAGCATGGGGAATCCAAGGTGAAAAAGAGCTGTACATTGCCATTGACGGGGGAAAAAGTCGTCCATTGCCTGATTACCGAACTGGCTGTTTTTCAATTTACAGAAGCTGGCATGGAATTGATTGAATTGCAAAATGGCGTAACACTTGATGAAGTGAAAAGTAAAACAGAGGCTGACTTTACAATAAGCCCCTCTATTGAAATTAGAGCGTAAGTTAAAGAGATTAATAAAATAATTCATTAATAGACTACTTTCATTCGCAAAATGGGCGAACGGAAGTAGTCTATTTTTTGGGGGGGAAATCCCTTTCTATTGTGAAGGAACAACAAGCTTTTTCACCTCAGTTATCAATATTGGAAAAAGGTGTTAAATCCAAAAATAAATCCAGAAAAACTGGATTGAAGAAATTTGCGACACTCCTGCCGAATAACTGGCTAGTCGAGACCCCGGAGATCTTGCTTTGATGAGGTTTGGCAAGCAGTGTGCGAAAGGGAGTGGATTTCCGAAAGAGGGTATGTGTAATGATTTCCACTCCAGGCACTCGCTTTCCGCGGGCGGTCCGGGAGCCTCCTCGGCGCTCCTTGCGCCTGTGGGGTCTCCCTTGGACGCGCTTTTCCCGCAGGAGTCTCGTACCTTCCATTCCAATCAACTTTGTATAAAAAATCCAGATATCCTTTTGTCGTCAAAATGAAGTTCGGAATGGTCTCACCCCGTAGCATGTTTTTAAAAGAAAACTTGCTTATCCTTCATGATTTTTTACTGTAATCCTTAATGGATTGAAGAAATTTGCGACACTCCTGCCGAAAAAACCGGCTAGCCTAGACCCCACAGACGCTAGGCAGTCGGCGGAAAGGGAGCGGATTTCAGAAATCAGCTGGAACGTTTATTAAATAAATAACATATTACTTCTATTCTCTAATAAATGAGAACAAACTTTTCCAACTCTGCTACTTTTCCATAAAAAAGGCTTATATAAAGCCTGATGGGAACTTAAAAGGAGGGATTACATTGACGGTAGCATTACGAACATTATTGGATCGATCAGTGAAAAATATGGGTAATGGGATAAATCCTGTAGTGAAGGCATCAGCATTGGAAATGGTTGAACGTGCTTATACTGAAGGAATCAATGTACAAATAAGTGCAGGTCATCGCTCTTTGGAAGAACAAGCTGCGCTTTATGGTCAAGGACGAGTTTACAGCTACAATGGAAAAAACTATAGCAATCTAGCTAAACCTATTGTGACGAAAGCTAAGCCAGGGCAATCTTCTCATAATTATGGACTGGCCATTGATTTCTTCATTGTGAGTGATGATGGCAAGAGGGCGATATGGACAGTTAATTCAAAGTGGCAGCGCGTGGCTGCCATAGGTAAGGATTTAGGCTTTAAATGGGGCGGGGATTGGAGTTCATTCAAGGATTATCCCCACTTGGAGATGACAGGCAGTTTATCTTTTACACAGTTACAAGCCGGAAAGAAACCTCACCTTACCTTCAAACTAGAAAAAATGGAAATGCCGAAGACCAGCATAGGAGATAGTCATATAATTTCGATACAAAAAACGTTAAATAGCCGATATAAAACGAATATTGAGGGTGATGGGTTTTATGGTCCCAAAACTCGATCGGCCCTTATAAAAGGTTTACAAACGGAGCTGAATAAGCAATACAATAAAAAGCTAGTTGTCGATGGGAAATGGGGACCTAAAACCAAGACTGCAGCCGCCACCATAAAAAAAGGAGCTAGCTGCAATATCACATGGATCCTGCAAGCAGCGCTATATATGGAAGGATTTAATCCCGGGCCCCTTGACGGAGAATTCGGAGGGAAAACCGAGGCGGCATTATTCAAATACCAAAAGGCAAGTAAGATTTCTGCTGATAAGCTTGCAGGTCAAGAAACATGGAATGAATTGCTTTCTTGATAGAGTATTAGAACCAATCCGTCCTGCCCTGGGAATAATTCGACTTTCCCGGGAAATAATTCACCTAAACCCGGCATAATTCGACATAACCCGGAATAATCCTTCCTTCACAAATCCGCTATTCATCTAAAGAATTCATTCAAGTTCCAAGCACCAATCATTGCATTGCATAAAGCTCCCCGGCGGGTATTCGAATTCACATTCGGAGATGAGGTTGAATTTGAGCTTGCGGCAAATTGCGTTTGATGCAGGATTATTGATCGCAGGGAATGCGTGAATGGATTTGTATTTTCGTTCGGCTTTGATTTTCTCTATCAGTGCCTTCACGGCATGAGATGCGATTCCTTTTCCTTGAAAGGAAGGGAGGACGCTCCAACCGATTTCATACACATTTTCATCGCTCCATACTGTTTGCCAGTAGCCAACGGAACCGGCTGCCTCTGCCTCTGGAAACGAGTTGATGCTAAACATGCATCCCTTCTCCCCAATCTGCAGATACCGTTGATGGCGTTTCAGGATTTGTTCATTATTTTCTGGTCCGCCAAGATGTTCCATCATTTCTGGGGCATTTAGTTGAAAAAGTAATTCCAGATCTTTATCTTCCCACGGTTTAATTTCTATTTTCGTTTCTTTGCTTCGTTCTGAAATCCGACTCACCCCTAAATTTTATATTTTCTTATATAATCTTCTTCGCTTTATGCGAGATTCCTTTATTCGACCTTATTATTCTATTGCCTTTGTGTTGAAGTTTGATTTTAATAAGAATAAAGAGATGAATGTTTCCCATTAAATGCTATAATTTACAGGTGATTCTATCAAATGACAGAGAACGGAGATGAAGAAATGAAATCTTCAGTAAATCAGTTTTCCACTCAATTTGAATGGATATTGAATGTGATCAATGTGGGTGTCCATATTGTGAATAAAGATGGGGATACGGTTTTTTACAATGAAATGATGGCACATATCGACGGGCTTGATCGTGAACAGGTGCTGGGGGAGAATATTTTTCAGCTTTATCCTTCATTGACTGATGAATCCAGTACGCTGCATGTAGCATTGGAAAAAGGCAATGAAACGATTGAGTCCATTCAAACATATGTCAATTTAAAGGAGAAAAAAATAACGTCGATCAATAGTACGTATCCTTTGTATGAGGATGGTGAAATTATAGGGGCAGTGGAAATCGCAAAGGATATTACGAAGGTCATGAATATGTACGACCAAATTGTCGATTTGCGTTCCCAGCTGGCCGAGACCCATAAGAAAAGTAAGTTCTCTGAAGGGACGGCGACCTATCATTTTAGTGATTTGATTGGTAACAGCCCTGCTTTTCAGCAAGCGATTTCATTGGCGAAAAAAGCGGCCCGTACACATTCCCCAGTCATGATTTATGGACCTACCGGGACAGGGAAAGAACTGGTCGCGCAAAGTATACATAATGTAAGTGCTCAGCGAAATCAGCCTTTCATCGCGCAGAACTGTGCAGCTGTTCCAAAGGAATTGATGGAGGGGCTTCTGTTCGGCACGACGAAAGGGGCTTTTACCGGAGCGATGGATCGCATGGGCATTTTTGAACAGGCAAATGGCGGAACTCTTTTCCTTGATGAGCTGAATAGCCTAGACCTCGGTCTGCAGGCAAAATTGCTGCGAGTGCTTCAGGAAGGTGAGGTGCGCCGTGTTGGAGGCTCGAAGGAGCAGAAAGTTAATGTTAAGATTATTGCTGCGATGAACATATCTCCAGAAGAGGCGTTGGAGCGGGGAATCATTCGCTCGGATTTATTTTTCCGCCTGAATGTCGTGACGATCCAAATGCCTTCTCTTTTGGAGCGTAAAACGGATATTCCGGAAATCGTCAATCACTTTATTCAAAAGTTCAACAAATCATTTTTTACCGAAGTGCGCGGGATCAGTCAAAAGGCGATGCAGCGGCTTCTTCAATATCAATGGCCAGGGAACATTCGTGAACTGGGACATGCCATCGAGTTGACCTTTAACGTCATGGACGCAGGGGAAGATATGATTGATGAACATCATCTTCCTGCTAATCTTTTCCCTTCAGGAAATTATGCTGCAGCAAATGCGCAGAGCCATCCCTCCCCTTTGAAAAACAAGATTGATTTACCTGTCGTTCTTGAAGAAATGGAAAGGGAAATGATCATCAATATGTTCGAGAAATATAACGGAAATATCAGCAAAACGGCAGAAGCCCTCAATATTAAAAGACAGGGACTGCAATATAAGTTAAACAAGTACGGCATTGAAAAAGTTTATACGGCAGGATCGAAGGAATCAAAGTGAATTCGGGTTTTTTGGAAACGCTGCCACTTTGAATTGATCATGTTGTAACTTGAAGAGGGCTCTTATGTAAAGAGACCCTCTTTTTTTGATTTTTTGCTTGGCGCAAAGAATCTGGCTGCAAAAAATTATGCGTAATGAAAAATATCTTGCGATTTTAAGCTCGGTTAGCTCCCTTTTGCTTATGTTTTCCTTGTTATTCATGTTGGCATCATTCTTGCGAGAGTATATTTATAAGTTCTTAGAATAAGGGGGCATATTAAATGAATTTGATGGGAATGGATGTAAAACATAAAGAATACCTAGGTGGACGCAGGCATTATAATGATATCGAATTATGGAAGGATGTAACGGAAGAGCAGTGGAATGATTGGATCTGGCAATTGACCAATACGATTAAAACACTGGATGATCTGAAAAAGGTCGTCAACCTGACACCTGAAGAAGAGGAAGGAGTCCGGATCTCGACTCAAACGATTCCGTTGAACATTACGCCTTATTATGCATCATTGATGAATCCCGATGATCCTCGCTGTCCGATTCGTTTACAGTCGGTACCGCTTTCGGCAGAAATGAACAAGACTAGATATGATTTGGAGGATCCGCTGCATGAGGATGAGGATTCCCCTGTTCCAGGGTTGACGCATCGATATCCGGATCGCGTTCTATTCCTTGTAACGAACCAATGCTCCATGTACTGCAGATATTGTACGCGACGCCGTTTTTCGGGTCAGGTTGGCATGGGTGTTCCAAAGAAGCAGCTTGACGGGGCGATTGAATATATCCGGAACACTCCGGAAGTGAGGGACGTGCTAATCTCTGGTGGAGACGGCCTGCTGATCAATGATAAAATCCTTGAATACGTATTGAGTAACTTACGTGCCATCCCGCATGTGGAAATCATTCGGATCGGAACACGTGCACCGGTCGTTTTCCCGCAGAGGATTACAGAAAATTTATGTAATATTCTGAAAAAGTATCATCCGATTTGGTTGAATACGCATTTCAATCATTCACTTGAACTGACGGATGAAGCGAAAAAAGCATGTGATATGCTGTCGATGGCAGGCGTGCCGCTTGGTAATCAGGCAGTCATCCTGGCTGGAATCAACGATAGTGTACATATCATGAAAAAGCTTATGCATGACTGTGTAAAAGCAAGGGTAAGACCTTATTACATTTATCAATGTGATCTATCTGAAGGGATTGGCCATTTCCGGGCGCCGGTTTCAAAAGGACTGGAAATCATTGAAGCGCTGCGCGGCCATACATCAGGATATGCAGTGCCGACCTTTGTGGTGGATGCTCCTGGCGGAGGCGGAAAGATTGCCCTGACTCCGAATTACCTTCTTTCGCAAAGTCCGGATAAAGTCGTTTTACGGAACTTTGAAGGAGTTATCACAAGCTATCCGGAGCCGAAGAATTATGTTGCCGGCAGTGCGGATGCTTACTTTGATGAAGTGTATGGTACTGCGGATAGGAAAGAAGCCGTAGGGATTTCAGCTCTCATGACGGACGAGAAATTCAATTTGGTGCCAGAGGGCCTTCGTCGTCTTGACAAGAGAAAAGCGTATGAAAGCACAGATGAACATGCTTCCTTGAAGGATCGCCGTGATAAACGGGATGAGATGAAGGAAAAATTAAGGCTATCCCAAGAAAAAAAGAACGCCATGGCAGTTAGTGGCTCGGTTAAATCTGAAGGCAAGGAGGAATGAAGATGGATTGCTTGTGGTGCAACGCCCCGAACGTGGAAGAAAGTGAAAAGAAGGATTGTTACTGGATCATGCCTGACGGGAAACGCTCTATAAAAGTCCTCCAAGTTCCAGCCGTGAACTGTCCTGAGTGTGGAATCTATGTGTCCGATTCGATGAATCAAAAGGTGGATGAAGCCTTATCTATATATGATCTGAGTGAATATCCTGATGAGTTCACGTATGATCAGCTTCTTCAGGCACCTATCCAAAAATTATTCAATTGGAAATAGAATGCCGGGAGAAGCGGATGATATGCATCTCTTCTCCCGAATTCTTTAAATAAGGGGGGTACATAATGCCAGTTCAAAAGCTGCCTTTTTTCACCCAGGTGGAGACTGGGGATTGTTATACGATGGAACTCTATCATGATCATGCCAATCAGCGCTTACGCATGGATGATTATCGGGGAAATATCAAAAAAGCGATCGATCGGGCCCTTGCCATCGCAAAGGAGCAGGGCTTCACTAAAGTGATACTTAAAGCCAGAAATGAAGATCTATCAGCGGCATTGGGTCAAGGATTCATGCTGGAAGGCATATTGAGCAAGTATTTCAAAGGGAATGATGCCTATTGCATGGCCTTCTATTTAACGGATGAAAGGCGAACAAGCGACTTTTGGGTCAAGGAAGATAAAGTCATCCAAGATGTAAGTAGGATTCCTAGGGTGATGGAATCCCAGCAAATACCTGAGGATTATATCCTCCGGTTTGCTACGGTTGAAGATGCAGAAGAGCTGGCGAAGTTATATGGTGCCATTTTTGAAACCTATCCTACACCGATGAATGATGAGCGATATATCAAGAAAGTGATGGAGGAAGGCACGATCTTTAGTGTTATCGAATATGAAGGAACAATCGTGAGTGCTGCATCCGCTGAAGTGAATGAGATGTATCACAATGCTGAATTAACGGACTGTGCAACGATTCCCCAACATCGGAAGCATGGTTTCATGAAGGTGCTCATCTCCGCATTGGAACAAGAATTGTTCAGGAAAAACATTTATTGCTCTTATTCATTAGCGCGATCATTGTCAATGGGCATGAACGCCGTCTTTCATCAGCTGGGATATGAATATGGAGGCAGATTAACGAAGAATTGCAATATTTGGGATAAGTATGAGGATATGAATATTTGGGGTAAAGATTTATCCGTCAAGTAGGAGGATTGTTTCTATGGCTAAATACACATGGGTTGATAAAGAAACCTGTATTGCGTGCGGGGCATGCGGTTCAACAGGTCCTGAGATTTATGACTATGACGATCAAGGGATCGCTTTCGTCATCTTGGACGATAATCAGGGGATTGCCGAAGTTCCTGAAATCCTGCAAGATGACATGCAAGATGCTATGGAAGGCTGCCCTACCGAATCCATCCTGATTCAGGATGAACCTTTTAGTTGGTAGAATCGGTTTCTTTTAAGAACTTAATTGATTAATAGATAATGAGCAGTGGGTACGAACGTTAAAAGGAGAGATGACATGACACGCAATTATTTGATTAAGCCTACTTTAGATCATGACTATCCCACTATCTCTCATGGGAATGGAATTTATCTTTATGATATAGATGGAAATCAGTATATAGATGGATCATCAGGAGCGGTCACAGCAAGTATTGGCCATGGTGTAGTAGATGTTGTCGACGCAATGACGGAGCAGGCCCGCAAAGTTTCTTTTGCATATAGGTCTCATTTTACGAGTGAAGCCGCAGAGGCATTGGCCAAAAAGCTAAGTGAGTTGGCTCCAGGGGATTTGAATTGGTCATTTTTCGTGAATAGTGGATCGGAAGCGACCGAAACGGCGATGAAGATCGCGATTCAACATTGGCAAGAAAAAGGGTTTGAGCGAAAAAATCGCATTGTCTCCAGGTGGACGAGTTATCACGGGATCACGATGGGCGCTTTATCGATGTCAGGCCATGTACCAAGAAGAAAGCGTTTTGTTCCGCTATTGGAGGATTTTCCTAGCATTTCGGCTCCCTACTGTTATCGCTGTCCTTATAATAATGAAACTTCAGGATGCAAGCTTCAGTGTGCAAATGAACTGGAGACAGCCATTCAAAGGGTCGGCTCCGAGAATATCGCCGCCTTCATCGCAGAACCCATAATCGGAGCATCCGCTGGTGCTGTAACACCGCCGGATGGCTACTATCAAAGGATTAAGGAAATCTGCGAAAACTATGACATTCTTTTTATCGCCGATGAGGTAATGACGGGAATTGGCCGGACAGGAAAAATGTTCGCGATGGAACACTGGGAAGTCACTCCGGATATCATTGCATTGGGTAAAGGAATGAGCGCAGGATATACTCCAATGGCAGCCACAATGGTTACTGACCGTGTCATGGAGCCCATTTTAAAAGGCTCGAAATCAATCATGGCTGGACACACATATAGTGCAAACCCTCTATCTGCTGCCGTTTCATTGGAAGTGCTTTCCTACATTGAGGGAAATGAACTGGTCCAGGCTGCGGAAGAGAAAGGTCAATATCTGTTTAAGAAGCTGCAAGGATTGGCTGAGAAATTCGACATCATTGGTGATGTAAGAGGGAAAGGGCTGCTCCTTGGGCTTGAGTTTGTCTCCAATCGAATTTCAAAAACGCCATTCGACTTGCAAATCGGCCTGACTACAAGGCTTGTCAATAAGGCTTTTGCTAAGGGGCTGTTAATCTATCCTGCTGCAGGTGCGATTGAAGGAATCGCTGGCGATGCGGTTATCATATCTCCGCCATTAATCATTACGACTGAAGAAATCGATACCCTCGTCAAGATACTGGAAGCTTCCCTCGAAGAGTTGCAGCAAGAATTGCACACGGAAGGTTTGATTGAGGACATGCAGGTTATATAGGAGGAACGATATGAAGCAGGTCATTACGAAGAAAAACAAAATTGTGACCATGGAAGAAGCATTGGAGCATATTTCCGATGGATGCACAATCATGTATGGCGGGTTTGGCGGGGTGGGGACCCCTCCGACACTCGTACAGGGTATCCTTGACAAGGGCGTCAAGGAATTGATCTTGATTGGCAATGATACTGGATTCCCTGACATCGGCATTGGCCGGCTTGTGACTGCTGAAAGGGCGAAGAAAGTGATCGCTTCGCATATCGGTTCCAATCCTAATGCCGGCAGGCTCATGACGGAAGGAAAGCTGCAAGTCGAATTTTCACCGCAAGGGACATTAGCCGAACGGATTCGTGCTGGCGGTGTAGGCTTAGGCGGGGTTTTTGTCGATGTCGGGATTGGTACGATAGCCGAAGAAGGCAAGGACAAGATGGTGATAGAAGGAAAAGAATACTTGGTGGAAACGGCTTTGACGGCTGAAGTCAGCATCGTCCATGCCAAAAAGGCAGACTCGCTGGGGAATTTAGTGTACGACAAGACTGCATGTAACTTCAATCCGCTGGTGGCGATGGCTGGAACCTTCACGATTGCGGAAGTGGAGGAAATCGTTCCTGCAGGCGAATTGGATCCGGAATGTATTGCCACACCAGGCATTTATGTAGATATGGTGATTCCGACAAAAGGGGTGAATTGGAAATGGGCATGGCAGTAGATGTACGAAATCGCATCGCGAAACGCGCCGCCAAGGAAATCCATGACGGATTGATCGTCAATTTAGGCATTGGCATCCCTACCTTGGTGGCCGACCATATACCTCAAGATATTCATGTGCTGTTCCATGCAGAAAACGGAGTTCTCGGTACAGGGCCAAGCCCTGATTCCGGGCAAGAAGATCCTGCCCTCTGTAATGCGGGTGGGTTCCCAATCACCACTGTAATGGGAGCTTCATATTTTGACAGTGCAACAGCATTTGGAATGATCAGGAAAGGATACATCGACATCACCATCCTTGGAGCCCTGGAAGTCAGTGAAAAAGGGGATTTGGCGAATTGGATCGTCCCAGGAAAGCGGGTGCCGGGTATGGGCGGGGCAATGGAGCTTGCCCAGAAAGCCAAAAAGGTGATCGTCCTGATGAATCATGTGAATAAGCAGGGTGAATCGAAGATATTGAAGGCATGTACGCTTCCATTGACGGCAAGGCAGAGTGTGGATTTAATCATTACGGATATGGCTGTCATGGAAGTTACAGAAGAAGGATTGGTGCTGAAAGAAGTCATGGCGCCTTATACCGTGGATGATGTGCTAAGGAATACGGAGGCAACGTTGAAAATCCATGCTGCTGTCAACACCATTGAATAGGTAAGAGGAGGAAAAAAGCATGAATGAGGTTGTCATCGTTGCTGGAGCGCGAACTGCAGTTGGATCCTTTGGGAAATCACTCCGGAATGTTAAAGCTACCGAATTGGGCCGTCAAGTATTGGAAGGTTTAATGGAGAATGCTGGGTTAGGTAAAGAAAAGGTCAATGAAGTTATTTTCGGACATGGCTATGTCCACGGAGGCGGACTTAACTCGGCCCGAATTTCGTCGCAGATGGCATGTTTCCCACACAGTGTCCCAGGCCACGTTGTAATCAAAGCATGTGGATCAGGTTTAAAGGCCATTACCAACGCTGCTTTAACGATCGCTGCTGGTCAAGAAGACGTCATTATTGCCGGCGGAGTGGAGAGCATGAGCAACGTACCTTATATCGTGAAAAATAGATGGGGCGGTAAATTTGGAAACGTAACGATGGAGGATGCTCTGCTGACAGATGGATTAATATGTTCATTGGGAAATGAGCATATGGGAATAACTGCCGAGCGCTTGGCTGAAAAATACGGTATCCGTCGTGAAGAACAGGATCAATTTGCTTATCAAAGCCACAAGAAGGCTTGGAAAGCTATAGTAGAGGGTCGCTTTGATAGAGAAATTATTTCGCTTAAAATCAAGGATCGAAAAGGACTTCAAATCTTCAACCATGACGAAGGGGTACGCGAGGACATTCATCTCGATCAACTAGCCAGTCTTCAAGCAGTATTCAAAAATGAAGGAACCATTACGGCAGGAAATGCCTGTCCTATGAATGATGGAGCTGCAGCTGTATTATTAATGTCCAAGCAGCAAGCAGAAGAAAAGGGATTAAAACCGCTCTTGAAAATTAAGGCTTTCGCCAGTGCAGGAGTTGAACCTGGAGTTATGGGGATTGGACCCGTACCAGCGACTCGAAAGGCATTAGCAAAAGCAGGTCTATCGTTAGAGGATATCGGACTGATTGAACTTAATGAAGCCTTTGCTGCCCAAGCACTTGCAGTGATCAAGGAGTTAGAATTGAATTCGGATATTGTCAATGTCAATGGAGGGGCAATTGCACTTGGTCACCCTGTAGGAGCAACAGGTGCAAAATTGACAGTCACACTGATGCATGAAATGTTGCGTTCACAAGTTAAGTACGGAATGGTAACGTTGTGTATGGCAGGTGGAATGGGACTTTCAGTAATCTATGAGAATATGTGTAATTAAGGAGGATAAATGTGCCGGATATAAAAAAACGGATAAACCAATGGATCAAGGATCATCGGGAAGAAGGAACAAACCTATTGCAAAAAATGGTACAAGCCCCAAGTACGCAAGGAAATGAAGCAGGAGCACAGGCCATCGTCGCCCAAAAGCTGCAGGAAATGGGTTTGCAGATCGATAGTTGGGAACCTGACGGCGGCGAGCTGAAAAAGCATTCTTATTTCTATTCTCCACGCAGTGAATTTTCCAACAGCCCCAATGTGGTAGGTATCATGAAAGGGACTGGAGGCGGACGTTCCATCATTTTGAACGGACACATCGATGTGGTTCCGGATGGGGACCGGGAGCAGTGGGACGACGACCCATATAGTGGAGCGATTAAAAATGGAAGAATGTTTGGTCGCGGTGTAACCGATATGAAGGGTGGAAATGTATCGCTGATCCTTGCGATGCAGGCATTGAAGGAAAATGGCATCCAATTAAAAGGAGATGTCATTTTTCAAAGTGTGATTGAAGAAGAAAGCGGCGGGGCCGGAACATTGGCGGCCGTCCTGAGGGGATATAAAGCAGATGCCGCCCTGATCCCTGAACCGACGAATATGAGGATCTTCCCGAAACAGCAGGGTTCGATGTGGTTCCGAATCCATGTTAAAGGACGGTCAGCCCATGGAGGAACAAGGTATGAAGGCGTTAGTGCGATTGAAAAAAGCATGACCGTCATCAATCATATTCGTGCCTTGGAAGAAAAGCGAAATGCACGTGTCAGTGATCCGCTTTATCAGAACACGCCTATTCCGATTCCAATCAATCTAGGTGTCATTGAAGGCGGTAATTGGCCGTCATCCGTCCCTGACCTTGTGAAAATTGAAGGAAGGATGGGAGTTGCGCCGGAGGAAACGATGGAGCAGGCGAAGGATGAAATGGCCGCCTGGTTATTGCAGCTGGGGGAAGTGGACCAATGGTTCAAGGAAAACCCGCCCGTATTGGAATGGTTCGGGGCACGCTGGGTTCCAGGAGCAATTGATGTAGAGCATGAACTGATGAATGCGCTTGTTCATCAATATCGGCAAGTTGCCGGACAGGATCCTGTCATTGAAGCCTCCCCTTGGGGAACGGATGGAGGATTGCTGACACATGTCGGTGAAACGCCTGCAATCGTTTTCGGGCCAGGAGTAACCGAGGTTGCCCACTATCCAAATGAATACATCCTGCTCGACAACGTGTTCTCCACAGCCGAAATCATTGCCCTTACATTAATTCAATGGTGTGGAATGGAGCCTGAGCATGATGGGGTCACCCAGGCCGGGAATAGGGAGACGATACCAGGCAATGGCAATTAAACTGGATAGTATCCCAGCAAGTGGAGCGAACTATTAAGACTTTCACAAAGCGGTTGTTAAAAACTCTTTTATTTCTTGAACTTTTAACTTTAAAAGAAAATGAGGTAGGAATCATATGGACATGAATCTCATTGATAATCAAGAACCGACAGTTAAAAGGAAACTGAAAGCAAGGCATATGACCATGATTGCCATTGGCGGTTCAATAGGAACCGGATTATTCCTGGCAAGCGGGGCAACCATCCAGAGCGCAGGGCCCGGCGGTGCCCTTGCTGCCTATGCCTGCATTGGAATCATGGTTTATTTCCTTATGACGAGCTTAGGGGAAATGGCGACATATATGCCTGTGTCGGGATCATTTTCCACCTACGCCACACGCTTTGTTGATCCCGCATTCGGCTTTGCACTTGGCTGGAATTATTGGTTTAACTGGGCAGTCACTCTTGCCGTGGAAATAGCTGCAGCAGCCATCATCATGAAATTCTGGCTCCCTGATGTACCCAGCCTTATATGGAGTGCATTATTTCTTGGAATCGTCTTCACCCTCAACGCCCTATCCATTAAAAGCTATGGTGAATCTGAATATTGGTTTGCTTTAATAAAAGTCGTCGCCATCATTTTCTTTATCATTATTGGATTATTGACGATCTTAGGGGTGTTTGGCGGAAAGGTGATTGGATTTGAAAACTTCACAATGGGGGAGGCACCATTCAAGGGAGGATTTTTATCCATCATCTCTATCTTTCTAATCGCGGGATTTTCTTTTCAAGGCACGGAACTGGTTGGTATTGCTGCCGGGGAAAGTGAGAATCCCGAAAAGAATGTTCCGAATGCGATCCGCCAAGTATTTTGGCGCATCCTCTTGTTTTACATCGGGGCCATCCTGATACTCGGCCTCTTGATTCCGTATACAAGTCCAAGTTTGCTGAACGGGGATGTCGAAAACATTTCTGTAAGCCCTTTCACACTTGTCTTTGAACGGGCAGGGTTTGCATTCGCGGCATCCGTCATGAATGCTGTCGTGTTGACTTCCTTACTATCCGCAGGTAACTCGGGACTATATGCTTCAACGCGGATGTTATGGTCGATGGCGAAAGATAAACAAGCTCCCCAATTCCTCGCCAAAGTCAATCGCAGGGGAATTCCGATGAATGCTTTGATTTTAACGGCATTAATTGGCGGGCTCGCCTTCTTGACATCCATTTTTGGGGACCATGTATTTACATGGCTATTGAATGCATCCGGGCTAACCGGCTTCATCGCCTGGATTGGAATCGCCATAAGCCATTATCGCTTTAGACGTGCCTATGTTGCACAGGGTGGTGATTTGAACGAATTGAAATATAAAGCAAAATGGTTTCCACTCGGTCCGATTCTATCATTCGTCCTTTGCATGGGTGTCATTGCAGGGCAGAACTATCAAGCATTCCTAAGCGGCAGCATCGACTGGTATGGCATCGCCGTCTCCTATATCGGATTACCGCTTTTTCTGGCGATCTGGTTAGGATACAAGATTTATCACAAGACCAAATTAATATCATTAAAAGATTGTCAATTTGATAAATCAGATGTGGCTTGATATGAATAGATAAAAACCTGAGCCCTTTGGGGACTCAGGTTTTTTTATGGACTATAATTAGACGATATCGGACGAAAATAGGAATATATCTCCGAAAATTAGAATATATCTCCGAAAATAGAAATATATCTGCGAAAATAGAAATATATCGACGAAAGCGGCAATTATCTATTAGAGTTCGTATTATGGTAATTTTTGTAATAACTCATTTTTTATAACTGAATAATTGGGGAAGGTGTGCAATACTATTAATCTAAGTACTTATATTACTGTGGATGAAAGGAAAATGAGGATGAAAGAGGCTTATCGCGGTTCTGGAATTGGAGTCATTTTCATGGCGGTCTTCGGTACACTGTGGGCAGGTACCGGTATAATGGGATTGCAGGGGTGGGGGTTTCCCTACGTGGAACTCGCAGCCATATTCGTAGGAATCATAATGGTTATCAGCGGCATTTCATTAATTCATGCATCACAAAAAATGTCCAATCAAGTTTCAGAAAATGGAGCTAGGCGTCTGAAGCGTATCGGATTTTTGTTTAATATGGTCTTCATTGCCGAAGGGTTACTGATTGGGATTGCCATTGCCGTCTGTAACTTGATCGATCAGACCGATCTTATACCGGGAGTCATCGCCATTATTGTAGGGATTCATTTTTTACCTTTGGCGTCACTTTTCCAAATCAAGGTTTACTATGCAACAGGGGTGCTTCTCTGTTTATTGGCGCTTATCACATTGCTTATTGTGCCAGATACTGTCATGTTTGGGGAGCATCAAATCCTTGCACCGTTATCCTTGCTCGGCTTTGGCTGCGCGCTAATTCTTTGGTCCACTGGACTAACGCTATGGCTTAGATTAAAGAAATCAAATCGAACGATAGCCGATGAAGATTGAACCAATCAAAAACCCCGTCATGGCAAACGGGTTTTTCATTTTGATTAATTTTTCATCCAGGACAAGAGCCTGACAATTTGAAATGGTTCATTCCAAACGAGAATGAAACTTAAAAGAAAGAATGCAGCCACAGCCAAAAATTTCGACTTTCCTTTTTCATTTTTATACATGGCCCCGAAGCTGCATAACATACCAATAACTAACGCACCGAATCCCGAAAACATAAGCTGCCCGGAGGCTTTTGGTAAAGCAAGGGAACAGCAAAATGATAGTGTACCAATCACTGCAAATACAATAGACCAATTGCTTAAACGTTTCATAGAGACTCCTTTTTTACTAATTATACCAATTCGGTGCTTGCAATGAAATTAAAAAATTTGAGGTTGTCACTTATGGAAATATATTGTAATATATATAACAATATAAAAATCCATTTACATTTCAGAAGCATTGATAAGGACATGAATCATTTTTACGGTCTTCAGAGAGGGAAGGGCAGCTGCGAACTTCCTGGCTTAGGAAACTGATTTACCGCCTTTGAGCCATATCGGTGAACAAGAGTAACTGATATCGTCTAAGCTGCGTTACAAGCTCCAGAGCCATGAGTGTTTCTTGCTTATGGGAAATTGGGTGGAATCACGGGTATAAACGCACTCGTCCCTTACTTAGGGATGGGTGCGTTTTTTATTATTATAATTATTGCCATGATAAGGACATGAATCATTTTTACGGTCTTCAGAGAGGGAAGAGCAGCTGCGAACTTCCTGGCTTAGGAAACTGATTTACCGCCTTTGAGCCATATCGGTGAACAAGAGTAACTGATATCGTCTAAGCTGCGTTACAAGCTCCAGAGCCATGAGTGTTTCTTGCTTATGGGAAATTGGGTGGAATCACGGGTATAAACGCACTCGTCCCTTACTTAGGGATGGGTGGGTGCGTTTTTTATTATTATAATTATTGCCATGATAAGGACATGAATCATTTTTACGGTCTTCAGAGAGGGAAGGGCAGCTGCGAACTTCCTGGCTTAGGGAAATGATTTACCGCCTTTGAGCTATATCGGTGAACAAGAGTAACTGATATCGTTTAAGCTGCGTTACAAGCTCCAGAGCCATGAGTGTTTTTTGCTTATGGGAAATTGGGTGGAACCACGGGTAAACGCACTCGTCCCTTACTTAGGGATGGGTGCGTTTTTTATTATTATAATTGGTGCCATGATAAGGACATGAATCATTTTTACAGTCTTCAGAGAAGGAAGGGCAGCTGCGAACTTCCTGGCTTAGGGAAATGATTTACCGCCTTTGAGCTATATCGGTGAACAAGAGTAACTGATATCGTCTAAGCTGCGTTACAAGCTCCAGAGCCATGAGTGTTTCTTGCTTATGGGAAATTGGGTGGAACCACGGGTAAACGCACTCGTCCCTTACTTAGGGATGAGTGCGTTTTTTTATTACTTAAAAAGGGGTGTTTATGTGATGGGTGAAAAAATGATTAAAGTTCAATTCCCGGATGGGCAGCAAAAGGAATATCCGCAAGGGATGACAGTGGAAAGTGTGGCAGGTTCCATCAATTCAAGTTTAAGGAAAAAGGCAGTAGCAGGAAAGCTGGATAAGCAACTGGTTGATCTAAGTCACAAGCTGAATGATGATGTCAAACTATCGATCATGACTCTGGATTCGGATGAAGGATTGCAAGTATTACGACATACATCGGCGCATGTTTTGGCGCAGGCAATGAAAAGATTGTACCCAAATGTGGAATTGGGAATGGGGCCAGTCGTGGAAGATGGTTTTTACTATGATTTTAAGTTAGACCATCCTTTAAGCTCAGAAGATCTACAAGCTATTGAAAAAGAGATGGAACATATCATAAGTGAAAATCTGGAAATCAAAAGGATCGAAGTGACTTATGAAGAAGCTGTGAAGTTATTCGAGGGCAGAGGGGAGTCATTCAAGTTGGATATAGCAAAGAACATCCCTAATGGTGAAAAATTAACGCTCTACCAACAAGGGGAATTCGTCGATCTTTGCAGAGGGCCGCACCTTCCATCCACATCATTTGTAAAATCGTTCAAATTGACTCGTGTATCTGGTGCCTATTGGCGGGGAGACAATCAAAATGAAGTTCTTCAAAGGGTGTATGGCGTGGCATTCCGAAAGAAAAAGGATCTACAGGAATACTTTGAATTCCTGGAAGAAGCGGCCAAACGCGATCACCGTAAATTAGGGAAGCAGTTGGAGTTATTCATGTTTTCGGAGGAAGCCCCTGGAATGCCGTTTTATTTACCGAAAGGGCAAATCGTTAGAAATGAATTGGAGAAATTCTCGCGGGAGCTTCAGACTGAAGCTGATTACGACGAAGTTCGGACTCCTTTCATGATGAATCAGCGGTTATGGGAACAATCGGGTCACTGGGATCATTACCATGAGAATATGTACTTCACTGAGGTGGATCAAACAAAATTCGCGATGAAGCCAATGAACTGTCCCGGTCATATGCTTATTTTTAAAAACAGTCTTTATTCTTACAGGGATTTGCCAATCCGGATGGCCGAATTCGGTCAAGTCCACCGTCATGAATATAGCGGTGCCTTGAATGGGATGCTGCGGGTCCGTACATTTTGTCAGGATGATGCCCACATCTATGTTCGGCAGGATCAAATCGAGAGCGAAATTAAACAAGTGTTTCATCTGATTGATAAGGTGTACCGCACTTTTGGATTCGAGTATTCCGTGGAGCTCTCGACGCGTCCAGAGGATTCAATGGGCGATGATTCCCTTTGGGAAGCTTCTGAAACAGCCTTGAAAAATGTTCTGGAAAGCATCGGGATACATTATCAAGTAAATGAAGGGGACGGAGCATTTTATGGACCGAAAATTGATTTTCATATAAAAGATGCATTAAAACGAAGCCACCAATGTGCAACAATCCAACTTGATTTTCAAATGCCCGACAAATTTGATCTGAATTACATCGATGAAAATAATGAAAAAGTTCGTCCGGTCGTCATTCATCGTGCCATTTTTGGATCGATCGATCGTTTTTTTGGAATCCTGATAGAACACTTTGCCGGTGCTTTTCCGGCATGGCTTGCCCCGGTGCAAGTACAGATCATCCCTATCTCACAAGTTCATTTGAATTATTGTTTAAAGGTTCAAAAAGAACTGAAGAATCAAGGCATAAGAGTGAAAATTGATGATCGGAATGAAAAGCTGGGGTATAAAGTCAGGGAAGCACAGTTGGGGAAAATCCCATATATGCTGGTTCTTGGAGATAAAGAAGAGAAAGAAAATGAAGTGAATGTCCGGAAATACGGGGAACAAGAAGTTGAAAATGTCGCAATAGAAACGTTCATCAAGAAAATGGCCCAGCAAATAAAAGAACGCAGCATCTAACAAGAAATCAGCCTAATCCGGAACTCACGAGTAAATGTGCGAAACTCACGAGTAAATGCGCAAAACTCACGAGTAAATGCGCAAAACTCACGAGTAAATGCAAACTCACGAGTAAATGCGCGGAATTCACGAGTAAATGCAAACTCACGAGTAAATGCGCGGAACTCACGAGTAAATGCGCGAAACTCACGATTAAATGCTCCTTGGATTAGGTTTGGATAAAAAAAGACAGCCGAATAAATCGGCTGTCTTTTTCTATCTACAAATCCATACCCAGCCAACGCCCTGAATGAACTGCTGGAAACAGTTACCACCCGGGCCGCCGTGACCGCCGCCCTGGCCGCCGCCGTGACCGCC